>CALMSQ010000338.1:0-1055 GCA_937872345.1 uncultured Burkholderiales bacterium
GCCAGCACCATCTCGTAGCGACGCATCGCCAGCACGTCGAGCGCCTCGCGCGCGCTCGCCACCGCCTCGCTGTCCAGGCCGATCTGGTGCAGCGCGAGCGACAGTTGCCGACGCACGGTCGGGCTGTCGTCGACGATCAGCGCGCGCGGACGCCGACGGTCGCCGTGCTCGGCGACCATCAGGCCGGCTTCCACCGCCCTGGCGGCCTCGGCCTCGCGGCGCCGACCGACCATCGTGTCGACCACGCCGTTGAGCGCAAACAGCACCTGCGCGACGAAGTGACTCTGCAGCAGGTCGTCGCGCGGACGCTCGGGATCGGCGCGCCGCCCCACCCTGAGCACCGCTTCGTCCTCGAGGACGCGGCGCAGGGTGCTCGCGACTTCGGGGCCGCCAGCGACGGTCATGTCGACCAGCGCGATGTCGAACTCGCCCGGCCCGCGCGTCGGCGACAGCGAATACCGGTACCGGTTATGCCGCGCGTGGCGCAGGACGATCTCCAGCAGGCGCTGGAACTTCGTTGCCAGGCCGAACACGGCCACCCGGAATTCGGGCCTGGAATCGGATGCCTGGGTCATTTCGTTGTTCTCCTCCGGCACGCTCATCTCCCTGGCTGGATTCTAACCACGAGCCCCCCGCATCTTGCAAGCACTTCTTTGCAGAAAAACCGAATCCCGTCGGCAACTTAGCTGCGATTCTTCATCTGGCGTCGCAACCATCGCCTGGTCGGGCCCCCACCTGCGACGGGCCGGTGCCGCCGACCGCCCCGGGGATCCTCATCCCCAGACCACCTGCAAGCCGTTGTCGGCGGCAAAGCCGACGACGAAGCGGTAAGCGAGCGGGTCGAGCGCGTACAGCCGCGAATCGACCGACACGCACTTGACTCCGTCGCGCCAGCCGGGCATCACGTACGGCGAGTAGGTCAGGTGCGCGCCCGGCGCGCCGCCCTCGGGACGAAAGCCCGACATCACGCCGCACAGCCGCTCGGCCCAGTCGCTCGGCCGGAACGGTCGCCCCGTCGTCGTGAGACCGACGATCACGAAAGACCTGGCGACGGG
>CALMSQ010000339.1:0-10567 GCA_937872345.1 uncultured Burkholderiales bacterium
ACGTCGGACAGGCCGATCAGCACCTGGTAGATCGAGCGCTTGAGGCTGCGCTTGTCGATGCCGCTGCCCATCGTCGCGTTGCCCTGCGGGTCGAGGTCGACCAGCAGCGTGCGCTGGCCGTGGCGCGCCAGCGCGGCGGCGAGATTCACCGTGGTGGTGGTCTTGCCGACTCCGCCTTTCTGGTTGGCTACGACGAAGATCTTGGCCATGGCGTTGGGCTCGGGCTCGTTGGGCAGTCGGTCGGTCAGGGGCGTCGCTGCATCAGCACCAGGTGGCGCGCCGCGTCGAGTTCCGGCACTCGCAGGGGCAGCACCTCGGTGACGGTCCATTGGGCGGGCAGCGCTGCGATCTCGTTGTCGGGCGCCGCACCCTTCATCGCCGCGATCACCGTGTGCGGGCCGACGAGCCGGTCGATCGCGGTAGCGAAGTCGGCCAGCGACGCGAACGCCCGGCAGACGACGAGATCCGGCGCCTGGCCCGCTTCGGGCGCGTCCAGCGATTCGACGCGAATGGCTTCCACACGAAGGTTGGTGAGCGCAAGCTCTCCTTGGCACTGGCGGAGGAAGGCGGCCTTCTTGCCGACCGGCTCGACCAGCACGACGTGGGCCCGTGGCCAGGCGAGCGCGAGCACGACGCCGGGCAAACCGGCGCCGCTGCCGACGTCGACGATGCGCCCGGCAGGCGCGCCGTCGCGCTGCGGCAGCCGCGCAGCCAGCGGCGCGACGACCGACAGGCTGTCGAGCAGGTGCTGGCGAAGCATCGCGGCCGGCTCGCGCACGGCAGTGAGGTTGTAGACACCGTTCCACTTGACCAGCAGCGCGAGATAGTCGAGGAGCCGGTCGGCGAGCGTCGAGTCCAGGCCGAGCTCGGCCAGGCCGGCAAGCAGCCGCTCGCGCAGCGCCGAGCGCTCGAACCCCGCCGCGCGAGCGCCGCTTGGTGAGGCGAGCGCACGCTTCGCTCCACGCGCCTGGGTAGACGGGCCGCCCGGGCTCGTCGGCGCGGTGGCGCTGCGTGGCGGACGACGGCTCACGGGCGAATCAGGCAGCACGCTGGCCGTCGCCCCCGTTGGGCGGCGAAGGGCTGCGCCGCTTCTTCAGGTACACGAGCAGCAGCGAGATTGCCGCCGGCGTCACGCCCGACACGCGTGCGGCCTGGCCCACTGTCTCGGGGCGAAGCTGCGCCAGCCGCTGGCGAACCTCGACCGAGAGGCCTCGCACCTGCGCATAGTCGAAGTCCACCGGAATCGCGAGCGACTCGTTGTGCTCGTGCCGCGCGATTTCGGCCTGTTGCCGGGCGATGTAGCCGGCGTACTTCAGCTGGATTGCGACCTGCTCGCGCACCTGCGGATCGTCCGGCCCCGGCCCACCGATCTCGATGATTGCCGGGTAATCGACGTCGGGGCGGCGCAGCAGGTCGGCGAGCGAATGTTCGCGCTCGATCGGCTGGCCGATCAATGCGATGGCACGCTCTGGCGGAAATGTCCGAGGATTGACCCAGTTGTCTCGCAATCGCTGAAGTTCGCGCTCGATCGCGTCGCGTTTGCGGGAGAAAGCGTCCCAGCGGACGTCGTCCACGCAGCCCAGCTCGCGCCCGATCGGCGTGAGGCGCAGGTCGGCGTTGTCCTCGCGAAGGCTCAACCGGTATTCGGCCCGGCTGGTGAACATCCGATACGGCTCGGACACGCCGCGCGTGACGAGGTCGTCGACCAGCACGCCGAGGTAGGCCTCGTCGCGACGCGGGCACCAGGGCTCGCGACCCTGCACCTGCAACGCGGCGTTGATCCCGGCCAGCAGGCCCTGTGCGGCCGCCTCCTCGTATCCGGTCGTACCGTTGATCTGGCCCGCGAAGAAGAGTCCGGCGATGGCCCGCGTCTCGAGCGAGCGCTTCAGGCCTCGCGGGTCGAAGTAGTCGTACTCGATCGCGTAACCCGGCCGCAGCACGTGCGCGTGTTCGAGGCCGGGGATCGAATGGATCAGGTCGAGCTGGACGTCGAACGGCAGGCTCGTCGAGACGCCGTTCGGATAGAACTCGTGCGTGCCCAGGCCCTCTGGCTCGAGAAAGATCTGGTGCGAAGCCTTGTGGGCGAAACGGTGGATCTTGTCTTCGATCGACGGACAGTAGCGAGGACCCACTCCTTCGATCACGCCCGTGTACAGCGGGCTCCGATCGAGTCCGGCACGGATGATGTCGTGCGTGCGGGGCTGTGTATGGGTGATCCAGCACGGCAGCTGTCGCGGGTGCTGCTCGGCGCGGCCGAGGAACGAAAACACCGGCACCGGGTCGAGGTCGCCGGGTTGTTCCTCGCACCGCGAGAAGTCGATCGTGCGCCCGTCGATGCGCGGGGGCGTGCCGGTCTTCAGCCGCCCCTGCGGCAGCTTCATCTCGCGCAAGCGCTGGGCCAGCGAGATCGACGGCGGGTCGCCGGCACGGCCGGCCGGATAGTGGGACAGGCCGACGTGGATCAGGCCGTTCAGGAAGGTCCCCGCGGTCAGCACGACGGTGCGCGACCGGAACCGCAGGCCGAGCTGGGTCACCGCGCCGACCACGCGGTCACCTTCCAGGATCAGGTCGTCGACCGCCTGCTGGAAAAGCCAGAGGTTAGGCTGATTCTCGAGGCGCGTGCGGATCGCTTGCCGGTAGAGCACGCGGTCGGCCTGTGCGCGGGTGGCGCGCACGGCGGGGCCCTTGCTGGAGTTCAGGATCCGGAACTGGATACCCGCCTCGTCGGTGGCCGCCGCCATGGCGCCGCCGAGCGCGTCGACTTCCTTGACGAGGTGGCCCTTGCCGATCCCGCCGATCGACGGGTTGCACGACATCTGGCCGAGCGTCTCGATGCTGTGCGTCAGCAGCAGCGTGCGACTGCCCATGCGCGCGGCCGCCAGCGCCGCCTCGGTGCCGGCATGGCCGCCCCCGACGACGATGACGTCGAATTGCTGCGGGAAGTCCATGCTCGCCATGGTATGCGTGATCCAGTCGGAATTGGGGGCGTTCGGCCCCGGCGCGCGGGTGCAGCGCCGAATACGGAATGCGGGTTCGGGCGCAGCGGGGGCGCGAAAGCGGTGCTGCGCGGGACGGCGGATTATAGGCCTTGCCGCGCGTGAACTGAAGCGCGACGGCGGTTGGATGTTTCACGTGAAACAGGGCGCCGGGTCGCCGCAGGCCTGGCCGACGACACGCCGCCCGCTTTGCCCTACGATGCGCGGATGACCGACATCGCCGAGCAGCTCCTCGCTGCCTACCCTTCCTTGGCCAGCATCCCGGCAGCGCGCCTCGCGGAGACGGCGGCCCGCCTCCCGGTGATCAGCGTCGAGGCCGGCACCGAATTGTTCGCCGAGGGGCAGGCCTGCCAGGGCTTTCCGTGCGTGCTGTCCGGACAGGTTCGCGTGGCGCGCGGCTCCGTCGATGGCCGGGAGCTCGAGCTCTATCGCGTCGGCCCCGGCGAGGTCTGCGTCGTATCCGCCGGCTGCCTGTTCGGTGGGTCCGCCTTGACCGCGCACGGCCATGCATCGGTACCGACGCGTCTGGTTCTGGTCGATCGCGACACGCTGCTCGAGTGGAGCGACGCGCGGCCGTGGCGGCTGTTCCTTCTCGGGCTGATGGCTGAGCGGTTGGCCGAGCTCACGACCCTCGTCGAGGCGGTCGCCTTCCAGCGCCTGGACCAGCGGCTGGCCCGCAGCCTGCTCGGTCATGGCCCGGCGGTCCAGACGACCCACCAGAAGCTGGCGGACGAACTCGGGACCGCGCGCGAGATCGTGTCCCGGCTGCTGGGCCGATTCGAGGATCAGGGGATCGTGCGCCTGGGGCGCGAGCGCATCGAGATCGTCGATCTGACCGCGCTGCGCCAACTGGCCGGCGGTCTGTAACCGCGGTCACAGACCGCGGTGGGGCCGTCGCGTTCGAATAGCGCACGAACGGATTCGGGCACGCATGCCCATTCAACCGGAGAGCCAGGATGAAAGTGAATGTCGGGGGTCTGGATCGCGCACTGCGCATCATTGTCGGCCTCGTTCTGATCGGGCTGACGCTGAACCACACGATCGGCGTCTGGGGCTGGATCGGGGTCGTGCCGTTGGCGACGGGCCTCTTCAAGACCTGCCCGCTCTACTCGATCTTCGGGTTCAGCACCTGCCCGATGAACAGGAAGACCACCTGACGAACGTCGATTCGAGGTCGGGGCGAAGCGGCCCTGCGGCCCACCGCGCGCGGGCCCCGAACAGGGTTCCGCGTGGCGGCGGAATCCCCGTCGCGGCTTGGGCGCGGACCCGGCCGACTTCACGGGTGGCGCCGGGCCGGCGGGGGCGGGTCGCCGACCGGCACGTACGGCAAGGGTTCTGTTTCACGTGAAACACCGGCACGGCGAGTGGGAGCGCTCGCCCCGATGCCGGCCCCCGCCGCAGGGCGAGCGCCCCTGCGCGCCGGCGCCTCAGCGCACCGACTCGAGCTCGCCCCGAACGCGCGCGGCGATCGCCAGGCAGCCGGTCAGCCCGGGCGACTCGATCCCGAACAGGTTGACCAGCCCGGGAATGCCGTGCGCCGACGCGCCGTCGATCCGGAAATCCGCGGCCGGCGCGCCCGGGCCAACCAGCTTCGGGCGCATGCCGGCATACGCCGGCTGCAGCGCGCCGTCGGGCAGGTCAGGCCAGTAGGTGCGGATCTCGGCGTAGAAGCTGTCGCCGCGCCGCGGATCGACGTCGTAGCCGATCTCCGACACCCACTCGACGTCCGGCCCGAATCGCCCCTGCCCGCCCAGGTCGAGCGTCAGGTGCACGCCCAACCCCGCCTCGTTCGGGATCGGATAGATCAACCGCGAGAACGGGCACCGCCCCGCCAGTGAGAAGTAGTTGCCCTTGGCCAGATGCAGCGGCGGCACGCGCTCGCGCGCCAGTCCCTCGATGGCCGAAGCGACCCGCTGCGCGCCGAGTCCCGCGGCGTTGACCAGCTCACGGCAGCCGATCCGCATCGACCCGTCCGCGCCCATCACCTCGAGCTCGAACCCGTCGCCACGCACCTCGGCGCGCGTCACCTCGCTGAGCAGGCCCAGCATCGCACCGTGATCCTCGGCTTCGCCCAGCAGCGCAAGCATCAGGCCATGGCTGTCGATGACGCCCGTCTCGGGCGAGATCAGCGCGTGGCTGCAGCGCAATGCCGGCTCCAGCGCGCAGGCCTCGTCGCCGCTCAGCCAGCGCAGCGTGTCGACTCCTGCGGCCCGCGCCCGGCGTTCGATCTTCTCGAGCCCGGCGCGCTCGGCGTCGCTGGCCGCCACGATCAGCTTGCCGCAGAGGCGATGGTCCACGCCGTGGCTGCGGCAGAACTCGACCAGCTTCCCGCGCCCCTCGACGCACAGCCGCGCCTTGAGCGACCCGGGCTCGTAGTAGATGCCGGCGTGAATGACCTCGCTGTTGCGCGCGCTGGTGACCGTGCCGAACGCGTTCTCGCGCTCCAGGATGACCACCTCGCGGCCGGACAGCGCGAGTTCGCGCGCGATCGCCAGCCCGACCACGCCGGCGCCGATCACCACTGTCTGAACGGTCTCCATCGGCGTCGCCTCAGCGCTGCCGCCGGTCGGTGAGCATCATCTCGGCCGCCTTCTCGGCGATCATCAGCGTCGGGGAATTCGTGTTGCCCGAGGTGATCGTCGGCATCACCGACGCATCGACGATCCTCAACCCCGGCACCCGATGACAGCGCAGCCGGGCATCGACGACCGCCATCGGGTCGCTGGACGGCCCCATCTTGCAGGTGCCGACCGGGTGGAAGATCGTCGTGCCGACTTCGCCGGCCGCCCGCGCGAGCTCTTCCTCGGTTCGGTACGCCGGGCCGGGCTTTATCTCCTCCGGCTCGAAGCGGCGCATCGCGTCGGCGCCGACGATGCGGCGGGTGAGCTGCAGCGCGCGCGCCGCCACCCGCCGATCCTGCTCGGTCGACAGGTAGTTCGGGGCGATCCGCGGCGCCGCGAACGGATCGGGCGACGTGATCCGCACCTCGCCCCGCGACGAGGGGCGCAGGTGGCAGACCGACGCGGTAAAGGCGGGAAAGTCGTGCAGCGGCTCGCCGAAACGGTCGAGCGACAGCGGTTGCACGTGGTACTCCAGGTCCGGGCTCGACTCGCCGTCGCTCGACCGCGCGAAGGCCCCGAGCTGGCTCGGCGACATCGACATCGGTCCGCTGCGAAAGAGCAGGTACTCGAGCCCGATGCCCGCCTTGCCGAACAGGCTGCTGGCCTGCTGATTCAGCGTCTGGACGTTGCGGACCTTGTAGATCATCCTCAGCTGCAGGTGGTCCTGCAGGTTCGCGCCGACGCCGGGCAGCTCGGTGACCGGCGTCACGCCCGCTTCGCGCAGTCTGGCGCCCGCGCCGATGCCGGCGCACTGCAGGATCTGGGGTGACCCGATCGCGCCCGCCGACAGCACCACCTCGCCATCGCACAGTGTGCGCTTGCTTTCACCGGAAGCGCCGCCAATTCGATATTCGACCCCCTCGACCCGGCCCGACCCGTCTGTGCGCCGAACCAGTCCGTTGACCTGCGCGTGAGTGACCACTTTCAGGTTCGGCCGATGCAGCACCGGACGCAGGAAGGCCTTCGACGCATTCCAGCGCACCCCCCGCTTCTGGTTCACCTCGAAGTAGCCGCAGCCGAAGTTGTCGCCGCGATTGAAGTCGTCGCTGGGCGGGATGCCCGCCTGCGCGGCCGCGTCGCGGAACGCGTCGAGGATTTCCCAGGTCACGCGGGCGCGCTCCACCCGCCACTCGCCGCCGTGACCGTGCAGGGGGTCACTGCCGCCGGCGTCGAGCGTGTGGTGGTCCTCGTGGCGCACGAAGTACGGCAGCACCTCGTCCCAGCTCCAGCCGGGGTTTGCGTCGGCGGCCCAGCGATCGTAGTCGCCCCGCTGGCCGCGCATGTAGATCATCCCGTTGATCGACGACGATCCGCCGAACACCTTGCCGCGCGGATAGCCGATCGAACGCCCGCCCAGGCCGGGCTCCTCGACCGTCCGGAACAGCCAGTCGGTACGTGGATTGCCGATGCAGTACAGGTAGCCCACCGGGATGTGGATCCACAGGTACCGGTCTTCCCCGCCCGCCTCGACCAGCAGGACGCGGGTGGACGGATCGGCCGACAGCCGATTGGCGAGCAGGCAGCCCGCGGTGCCCGCCCCCACGACGATGTAATCGAAGCGTTCCTCGTTCATCCGCTGACTCGTGCGACCGGAGTGCGGACCGGCCCTCTTGCGTGTCGTCGCCCCGTCGCTCAGTTCATCAGGATGACTTGCCGGATCGACTCGCCGCGCGCGAGCCGGTCGAGCGCCGGGTTGATCTCGTCGAGCGTGATCCGCTCCGACAGCAGCCTGTTCACCGGCAACGCGCCGCCGCGATACATCGCGATGAAGCGCGGAATGTCGCGCGAAGGCACGCACGAGCCGACGTAGCTGCCCTTGATCGTGCGCTCCTCGGCGATCAGCGACACCGCCTGCAACGCCCACTTCGCGTTGGGATTCGGCAACCCCGCCGTCACCGTCGTGCCTCCGCGCGCAGTGATGCGGTACGCGAGCTCGAGCGCGTTGACACTGCCGGCCATCTCGAACGCATAGTCGACGCCGCCGCCGGTGGCGTCCTTCACCTTCGCGATCACCTCGGGGTCTGCCGCGTTGAAGCACTGCGTCGCGCCGAGTTCGCGCGCCCTGGCGAGCTTCGACTCGAGCATGTCAACCGCGACGATCTCGCGCGCGCCGATCGCGTGCGCGGCGAGCAGCGACGAGAAGCCGACTCCGCCGAGCCCCACCACCGCCACCTTCGAGCCCGCCTCGGCCTTCGCGGTGTTGACCACCGCGCCCGCGCCGGTGATCACCGCGCATCCGAACAGCGCCGCCTCGTCCCAGGGCAGTGCCGGATCGATTCTCACCGCCGAGCGACGCGACACGGTCGCGTACTCGGCGAACGCCGCGCAACCGAGGTGATGGTGCAGCGGCGACCCCGGCTTGCCGTCGATGCCGGGCCCGGCGACCGAGCGCAGCCGCTTGTAGCCGCCGAGCAGCGAGCCGCTCGCGTTCGAGGCGCCCCCCGGCTCGCACAGCGCCGGCCGCCCCACCGCGCAGCTCGGGCAGGTGCCGCAGTTCGGACGGAAGATCAGTGCCACGTGATCGCCGACGGCCAGGTCGTCGACGCCTTCGCCCAGCTCGATCACCTCGGCCGCCGCCTCGTGGCCGACGACGATCGGCATCGGCCAGGGCCGGTCGCCGTTGATCGCCGACAGGTCGGAATGACACAGGCCCGCGGCGCGGATCTTCACCATGATCTCGCCACGACCCGGCGACTCGAGCGCCACCTGCTCGATCGACAGCGGCCGGCTCTGCGCATACGGCGCCGGCAGCCCGATCTCGCGCAGCACCGCCGCGCGCATCGTTCTCGTCATCGTCTCCCCCTTCGGGCCTGCGCGCCCGCGCGCGTCAGAGCCCCGCGAGGCACAGGTACTTCACTTCCAGGTACTCGTCGATCCCGTACTTCGAGCCTTCGCGCCCGAGGCCCGATTGCTTGACGCCGCCGAACGGCGCCTCGGCGGTCGAGATCAGGCCGGTGTTCACCCCGATCATGCCCGACTCGATGCCCTCCGCGGCGCGGAAGATGCGGCCGACGTCTCGCGAATAGAAATACGCGGCCAATCCGAACTCGGTGTCGTTGGCCATCGCGATCGCCTCGTCGTCGGTCTTGAAGCGGAACAGCGGCGCCACCGGGCCGAAGGTCTCCTCGCGCGCAACGCGCATCTGCGGCGTCACGTCGGTGAGGATCGTCGGCTCGAAGAAGAGACCGCCACGCGCGTGACGCTTGCCGCCGAGCGCGAGCTTCGCGCCCTTCGCGAGCGCGTCGGCCACGTGCTCCTCGACCTTGGCGACCGCGGCCGGCTCGATCAGCGGGCCGATCGTCACGCCCTCTTCGGTGCCCGCGCCCACCTTGAACTGGGCGACGCGCGCCGCGAGCTTCTTCGCGAAGGCGTCGTAGACGCCGTCCTGCACGTAGAGCCGGTTCGCGCAGACGCAGGTCTGGCCCGCGTTGCGATACTTCGACGCGAGCGCTCCCTCGACCGCCGCGTCGAGGTCGGCGTCGTCGAACACGATGAACGGCGCGTTGCCGCCCAGCTCGAGCGACAGCTTCTTCACGGTGTCGGCGCACTGGCGCAGCAGGATTCGCCCGACCTCGGTGGAGCCGGTGAACGACACCTTGCGCACCACCGGGTTGGTGCACATCTCGAGGCCGATCTCGGGAGACTTGTCGCCGTTGCCGACGATGACGTTGAACACGCCCGGCGGGAAGCCGGCCTGCTCGGCGAGCTCCATCAGCGCCAGCGCCGACAGCGGCGTCGCCTCGGCGGGCTTGGCGACGACGGTGCAGCCCGCGGCGAACGCCGGCGCCACCTTGCGCGTGATCATCGCGATCGGGAAGTTCCACGGCGTGATCGCCGCGCACACGCCGATGGGCTGCTTGATCGCAAGCAGCCGGCGATCGGGCGCGATGGTCGGGATCACGTCGCCGTATGCGCGTCGGCCCTCCTCGGCAAACCACTCGACGAACGACGCGCCGTAGACGACCTCGCCGCGCGCCTCGGCCAGCGGCTTGCCCTGCTCGGTGGTCATCAGCAGCGCGAGATCGTCGGCGTGCGCGAGGATGAGGTCGTACCACTTGCGCAGCACCGCGGCGCGCTCCTTCGCCGGCTTCGCGCGCCAGGCGGGCAGCGCGCGCTGCGCGGCGTCGATCGCGCGCCGCGTCTCGGCCGCGCCCATGTCGGTCACCTCGACGATCTTCTCGCCGGTGGCCGGATTGGTCACCGCGAAGCTGCCGCCCGCATCGGCGTCGACCCACTTGCCGTCGATGTAGCCCTTGCGCTTGAGCAGTCGCATGTCCTTCAGTTGCAGCGTCATCGTGTCTTCCTCGATCGATTCGCAAAGGCCGGCTCAGGCAGCATCGCCGGCGAACTTCAATCCCAGCACGCCCAGCACGATCAGCGCAATGCAGGCCAGCCGCACCGCGCTCGCCGATTCGCCGAGCAGCGCAATTCCCAGCAGCGCCGTTCCTGCCGCGCCGATGCCGGTCCACACTGCATACGCGGTCCCGGCCGGCAGCACCCGCATCGCGAGCGCCAGCAACCAGAAGCTCGCCGCTGCCGCGACCACGACCACGACCGACGGCCACAGCTTCGAGAACCCGTCGCTGTACTTCAGCCCCAGCGCCCAGACGATCTCGAACAGCCCCGCCACCACCAGCACCGCCCACGCCTGGCCCACCGACAAGTTCATCGCCCGCTCCCCGTCTCCGAAGGCGGCGCCCGAACGGCGCCCACGACCCCACGACTCACCGACCCGCCCCCGAACCGGGCGCCCCCCTGTCGACCGCGCCGCGCCCCGATCGCTGCGCTCGGTCGGCAACGCGCCAGGACACCGGCGGAGCCCCGACTCGTCCCAGTCACCCTGACCGTCTTCGATCATCTCAGCGTAGCGAGCGTGCGAGGGGCGGGGCGGGCAAGGGCGCGGGCGGGCAGGCGGCGTGGCGGGCGGCGGGCAGCGAGCGGGACGGCATG
>CALMSQ010000340.1:0-10584 GCA_937872345.1 uncultured Burkholderiales bacterium
GGCGGCCCGACGACAGGAGATGACGAAGGATGCGCGAACAGCTGCTCGAACTGAAGGCGTGGATCGCCCCGTACGCGGCCGAGCTGCGCGTCGCGGCCTCGATCGTCGGCGTGCTGCTGATCGCGCTGGTGCTTCGCTACGTGGTCAACCGGCTTCTGCGCCGCTTCTTCGTCGGCGTGTCCGATCGCGCCCCGTCGGTCGAGGAGCGGCGACGCGTGGAAACGGTCGGCAAGGTGCTGCGACATACCGTCTCGGCATTGATCCTGATCGTCGCCGCCCTGGTGATGCTCAACCAGCTGGGCATCTCGATCGCGCCGATCCTCGGCGCGGCCGGCGTGGTGGGCATCGCAGTGGGCTTCGGCGCGCAGAGCCTGGTGAAGGACATCTTCGCCGGATTCTTCCTGCTGATCGAGAACCAGATCCGCGTCGGCGACGTGGTCGAGATCGCGGGCAAGTCGGGCGTCGTCGAGCAGCTGAGCCTGCGCCGCACGAAGCTGCGCAGTTACGATGGCAGCGTCCACTACATCTCGAACGGGCTGATCACGACCGTGACGAACATGTCGACCGAGTTCGCGTTCGCGGTCGTCGACATCGGCGTGGCCTATCGCGAGGACATCGACCGCGTCTACACGGTCATGCGCGGGACGGCCGATGCGCTGCGCGAGACGGCCGACTTCGGGCCGAAGATCATCGGCGACCTCGAGATCGCCGGCGTGGAGCAGTGGGCCGACTCGGCGGTCATGATCCGGGCGCGCATGCGCACGCAGCCGCTGGACCAGTGGAGCGTGCGGCGCGAGTACCTGAAGCGGCTGAAGGCGGCGTTCGATCGCGAGGACATCTCGATCCCGTTCCCGCACCGCACGCTGATGGTCGAAGGCGGCTCGATCGTGCCGACGCCCGAAGGCCCCGAGGCCGGCGCGCGCCCGGACCGGACGGCACGCGCTTCGTGAACCGGCGACCCGGCCGCCGCCCCCTGCTGGCACCCTTGCGGAGACCCCGACGATGACCGGCGACAATCGCTCCGACCTGTTCTTCCTGCCTTCCTGGCCGCCGATGCCCGACGTCGTGCTGTGGGTGTCGCTCACGATCGTCGTGGCCGGACTGCTCGGCGAGTTCGTGTTCCGCAGGTTCAGGCTGCCTCGGGTGGTGGGGTATGCCGCCGTCGGGACGATCGTGTCGGCACTCGGGCTGGGCATCGACGGCACCACGCTCAAGCCGAGCTTTCGCCTGATCGTCGACCTCGCCCTCGCGCTGCTGCTGTTCGAGCTCGGCAGCCGCATCAACCTGCGCTGGCTGCGCACCAACCCGTGGCTGCTGGTGACCAGCCTGGCCGAGGCGGCGCTGAGCTTCGCCGCCGTCCACCTGACGCTGCTCTACTTCGGCACCGAGCCGAGCGTGGCGGCCGCGGTCGCCGCGATCCTGGTCGCGACCTCGCCGGCGGTGGTGATGCGGGTCGCCTCCGAGTTCGACGCGTCGGGCCAGGTGACCGAGCGCATGATCGTGCTCACCGGCCTGAACACGTTCTATGCCGTGCTTGCGTCGAAGTTCGTGGTCGGCTGGCTGCACGCCGAACTCGCCGGCAGCTGGTTCCGCTCGATCGCGCACCCGCTGTACCTGTTCGCCGGGTCGGCGATCGTGGCCGCCCTGCTGGCGTTCTGCGTCTCGCTGATCGCCAGGCGCCTCGACCTGCGCAACGAGAACTCTGCGCTTCTGCTGCTCGGCATGATCCTGCTCGCGCTGTCGGTCACGAAGATGGCCAACCTGTCGACGCTGCTGGTACCGCTGCTGGCAGGCCTGATGCTTCGCAACAGCACCGAGCGGCCCTGGATCTGGCCGCGGCACTTCGGCACCGCCGGCGGCGCGCTGGTGCTGCTGCTGTTCGTCATCACCGGATCGGTCTGGTCGGTCGACGCGCTGATGGCCGGCGCCGCGCTCGGCGCGGCGGTGATCGTCGCGCGCTTCGCGGCCAAGACGCTGGCGACCGTCGCGCTCGGGCGGCCGAGCGGCCTGTCGGTGCGGCAGGGGCTGGCGCTGGGGGTCGCGCTGATGCCGATCTCGGGCGCCGCACTGGTGATGATGGCCGACCTGCAGGCCGTGTACCCCGAGTTCGCCGCGAAGCTGGCCGGCATCGTGTTCAGCGCGGTGGCCGTGCTCGAGCTCGTCGGGCCGATCGCGGTGCAGGCGGCGCTGCGATACGTGAACGAAGACAACATCCGCTGACACGACGGAGACGCCCATGCCGCTGGAAGCCTTCGCCGAATCGCGCGCGCTCACGCTCGGGGTCGAACTCGAGCTCCAGATCGTCAACACGCACGACTTCGACCTCTCGCACGGCGCGCGCGACCTGCTGCGCCTGGTCGGCCGGCGCAAGCTGCCCGGCGACGTGAAGCCCGAGATGACCGACAGCATGATCGAGCTGTCGACCGGCGTCTGCGCCGACTACGCCGAGGTCCTCGCCCATCTTCGCGAGACCCGCGACGCGCTGGTCGAGTGCGCGGGCAAGCTCAACGTCGGCCTGTCCGGCGGCGGCACGCATCCGTTCCAGGACTGGAGCCGGCGCAGGATCTTCGACACGCCGCGATTCCACATGCTGTCCGAGCTCTACGGCTACCTGTCGAAGCAGTTCACGATCTTCGGCCAGCACGTGCACGTCGGCTGCCCGGGGCCCGACGCGGCGCTGGTGCTGCTTCACGGGCTGTCGCGCTTCATTCCCCACTTCATCGCGCTGTCGGCGTCGTCGCCGTTCGTGCAGGGCACCGACACCGGGTTCCATTCGGCACGGCTGAACTCGGTGTTCGCGTTCCCGCTGTCGGGGCGCGCCCCGTTCACGCTGACCTGGGACGAGTTCACCCGCTTCTTCGACAAGATGACGCGCACGGGCGTCGTCGAGAGCATGAAGGACTTCTACTGGGACATCCGCCCGAAGCCGGAGTTCGGCACGATCGAGGTGCGCGTCCTCGACACGCCGCTCACCATCGAGAAGGCGGCGGCGCTGGCCGCGTACATCCAGTGCGTGGCGCGCTGGTTGAGCTTCGAGCAGCCGTTCCGGCCAGCCGAGGACGACTACCTGGTCTACACGTTCAACCGTTTCCAGGCGTGCCGGTTCGGTTTCGACGGCACCTTCGTCGACCCGCAGACCGGCGAGCACCGCACGATCCGCGAGGACATCGCCGAGACGCTCGCCGCGATCGAGCACCACGCGATCGAGCTCGGCGCGGAAGACGCCTGCCGGCGCGTGCGCGACGACATCGGCCCGCTGGGCAACGACGCGGCCTGGATCCGCGACACCTTCGAGCACGAGCACCTGCTGCCGGAGGTGGTACGCCAGCAGTGCCTGCGCTGGAGCCGCTGACCGACCATGGTTCCCCGGCCGCTGAAGATCGGCCTGTCGGCGCGGCTGATGCACGCCCCGCCCAGCGAACTGGGCTTTCGCGGCAAGACGCTGCAGTACCTCGAGCAATCGATCGCGCACTGGATCATGTCGCATGGCGCGATCGTGCTGATGATCCCGACGCTCGGGTCCGACGCCGGGGTCAGCCGGCGCGGCATCTCGGTGCGCAGCTACGTGCGCGAGCTCGACGGCCTGGTGCTGCAGGGCGGCGCCGACGTCAGCCCGCGCTCGTACGGCAAGCAGCCGATGCGCGCCGACTGGGCGGGCGACATCGTGCGCGACCGCTACGAGATGGAGCTGCTGCACGAGTTCATGGCGCAGGGCAAGCCGGTGCTCGGAATCTGCCGCGGTGCGCAGCTGATGAACGTGGCGATGGGCGGCACGCTCTTCCAGGACATCGCCACGCAGTGCCCCCGGGCAATCCGGCACGTCGACAGCGACCTCTACGACGAGCTCCACCACGAGATCAGCTTCGAGCCGGGTTCGCGACTGGAAGGCCTGTACGAGGGGATCGAGCGCGCGCAGGTCACGAGCATCCACCACCAGGCGGTGGATCGGCTAGGGAGCGACCTGGTGATCGACGCGCGCTCGAGCGCCGACGGCATCGTCGAGGCGATCCGCTGGCGCGGCGCCGGCTACGCGATGGGGGTGCAGTGGCACCCCGAGTTCCACGGCGCGGCGCGCGGGCTGCTCGACAGCGCGCCGATCGTGCTCGACTTCCTGGCCGCGGCGCAGCGGATGCGCGAACCGCAGGGCGGCTGACGACGGGTCAGGCGACGTCGCAGAGAGGCTGGCAGCCCCGCTGCGCGGCGGCAACCGGCACCACGCGCAGCGGCGCGCCCGCGGTCCGGGCACCTGCCGGCATGGCCGCCCCGCGTCGCGGCAGCGACCAGTGCCGGGCGGTGATTCGCAGGATTCGTGCGAGGTAGGGCGACATCTCGGTACTCCGTGGTCGGGCTTGCTCCCGGCGTGCAGTATCGGCCGGCGCGATGACCTGCCCGTGACACCCGCCCGCCGAAGGAGCGCGACGCAGAGTGTGGGTGACTGGCGGCGACGCGGCCAGCATCCGCGCGGCGCGCATATCGATATGCGACCTGCCTCAGGGGGCGCGCGTCGATTCGGCCGGCACCGACACGATCCAGCCCTCGACCGGGTCGATCGCGTCGGGCAGGCCATAGCGCCGCGCCCGTCGCCGCCAGCCCCAGGCGGCCTGCACCAGGCAGAGCACCGCATCGAGCAGGTCGCCGGCGGGATCCTCGATGCAGGCGCGGCGATGTGCCGCGTCGAGTGCGAGCGGCAACCCGAAGGCGTGGTCGCCTCGCTCGAGCCGGGCGATCATCGCCTCGCGCGCCTCGCGGCGATCGGGCGTTTGTCGCGCGCGGTCGTCGGCCTTGTACGAACGTCGCCCGACCAGCGCCCGCGCCACGTACCCCGGATATCCCTCGAGGACGACCCGCCGCGGATCGCCCGGATGCAGGCCGGGCAGGTCGACCCCGGACGCCAGCAGCCGCGGGGCGCCCGCATGCAGCATCAACGCCACCGGCGGGTTGACCCATTTCATCGACGGGCTCGACCCGGCGGGACGGTCGGTCGCACGACGGGCGAACTTCGATCCGGCCGGTCTCGCGTCGCAATACGCCCGGAACTGGGCGATCATCCGGTCGCGCGACATGGCGGCGAGGTGACGAATCGACGCCGCCCACGCGCTCTCGCCGCGCCCCGGACGGTGCGGCCACCCGAGTTCGGCCAGCAACGCCCTGGGCAACCCGAACGGGAAGTCGCAGGCGGCCAGCCACGGCCCCGGACGGCGCAGCCAGCGGTCGAAGGCGTCGAGCTCGGGCAGCGCCTCGATCCGCTCCAGGTGCAGCACCGCGCCGCCGCGGCCCGCGTCGATCCGGCCGTCGGCCACCGTGATCGGCTTCCGACGCGACGGCGCGCTGGTGAAGTCGACGCCGTGCAGCAGGGTGCCCACGCGCTCGGCCGGTTCAGTAGCGGCCGGCGACGCCGCTGATCGCCACGCCGATGCGCAACACGACGAACGCGATCGCGTTGAGCATCCGCACCGGCCATGGACGGCGCTGGTGCTTGCGCAACTCGACCGGCACGCCGCCGCGCTCGATGGCCGCAAGCAGGCGCTCGCGCAGCTGCCGCGCGAACGCCGCGTCGTGGACGCCGACGTTCGCCTCGCGCGCGAGCAGCAGCGAGAACGGATCGATGTTCGACGAGCCGACGGTCGCCCAGTCGTCGACGACGGCCACCTTCGCGTGCAGGAAGCTGCGCCGGTACTCGACGATCTCGACCCCGCCGCGCAGCAACTCGTCGTACAGCGCCTGCGAGCCGTAGTGCGGCAGCCGATACTCGACCCTCCCCTGCAGCAGCAGCCGCACCCGCACGCCGCGGCGCACCGCGGCCAGCAGCGCGCGCCGGAACCGGACGCCGGGAAAGAAGTACGCGCTGGCGATCAGCACCTCGCGGCGCGCGCGCCCGATCGCCCTCAGGTAGGCGCGCTCGATCGTGCGCCGGTGCCTGAGGTTGTCGCGCAGCAGGAACGCGGCGCGCACCTTGCCCGCCGGCGTGACCTCGCTCGTCACCGACTCGGGCATGTGCAGCGGCGCGCGTCCCGCCTGTGCGTCGCCGGCGCGGCCGCGGTGCAGCGAGCGGTTGACGACCGAGATCTCCCACCACAGGCGCGCGGCGGCGACGTGCACCTGGGCGACCATCGGGCCGCGCACGCGCACGGCGTAGTCGAGCCGCGGGTGCTCCAGCGTGCCGTGCCTCGGGTCGTACAGGTCGTCGAGCATGTTGATCCCGCCGACGAAGGCGACGCGCCCGTCGATCACCGCCAGCTTGCGGTGAAGCCTGCGCAGCCGCTGACGGTCGAGCGAAAAGCGCCGGCGCTCCGGCCTGAACGTTTCGAGCAGCACGCCGGCCTCGCGCAGCGTGCGCGCCCACTCGCCCTCGACGCGGGCGGTGCCGAATCCGTCGACGATCAGTCGCACGCTCACGCCACGACGCGACGCGGCGGCCAGCGCGGCGGCCACCCGCCGGCCGGCCGGGTCGTCCTCGAAGATGTAGGTCTCGAGATAGATGCCGTGCACCGCCACGGCGATCGCCTGCTCGAGCGCGGGAAAGAACTCGGCGCCCGATTCGAGCAGCGTGACCTCGTGGCCGCCGCGCAGCGTCGGCTTCAGGCTCTCGTACCAGGGCAGCGAAACGTACCTGCGATCGCCCACCGCGCTTGCGCAATCCACCGGAACCCGCTCAGGCGCCCGGGTCGATCAGTTCGAGGTCGGCCACCAGCGGACTGTGGTCCGACAGGCGGGCCCATTCGATGCCACGCAGCACGCGGGCCGCGTTCACGCGAAAGCCGCGCTGGTAGATGCGGTCCATGCGGAACCACGGCACCAGCGCGGGAAACGTGCGCGCGGTGCGCACCATGCGCGGCGCCCCCCCCACTGCCGCCGACTCGGGCAGCTCGACCGCCGGCAACCGGTCGCGGGCGAAATACGTGGCGCGCCGCACGAGCTCGACCTGCGGCCTGAGCGCGTCGAACACCTCCACCACGCCGATCTCGCCGCACAGGCGATCGGAGAGCTGGTTGCGCCAGTCGTTGAAGTCTCCGGCGATGATCAGCGGCGCATCCGGCGACACCGCGTTCGACACCCAGTCGATCAGCGCGCCGAGCTGCCGCTCGCGGCTGCGGGCGAGCAGGCCGAAGTGCACGACGAAGCAGTGCACGTCGAGCCGCCCGACCTTGACGACGCAATGCAGGACGCCGCGCTTCTCGAGCGCGTGGTCCGAGATGTCGCGGTTCTCCAGCCCGACGATCGGGTAGCGCGACAGCAGCGCGTTGCCGTGGTGGCCGTGCAGGTAGCTGGCGTTGCGTCCGTAGGCGGTCTCGAAGGTCTGCCTGAGCTTGGGCGACTTCGCGAGGAACACGTCCTGCGGCTCCTCGGGCCAGTGCTCGAGGCGACGCGCGTGGCGCTCGTGCTGGCCCTGCACTTCCTGCAGGAAGATCAGGTCGCTGTCGAGCTCGTGCAGGCGCGCGCGCAGCTCGTGGATGCGCGTGACCCGGCGCAGGCCGATGAACTCGCGCAGCACGCCCTTGTGGATGTTGTAGGTGGACACCCGCAGCGTCGCCGCCGCAGACCCTTCGGCAGGCGCCTTCGGCGGGACTGCGGCACGGCGCGGCTTCGGCAGCCTGGGGCGCCGGCCGATGCGCGACGCGTCGGCGTCGTTGCGCGCGCGATCCGCGGGCGCGAGGGGGCGGCGACCCGTGGCGTTCATCGGGTCGCGACCTGTCCGGCGCGGGCGGGGAGTTGGCGGATCGCCTCGGCGTTGCTCCACGAGAAGCAGCGCTCGGCCGCCTGCTCCCAGGGCAGCCACTCGTAGCGAAGGTGCTCGCGCGGCGCGATCGTCACCGGCAGCGCCTCGGGAACCCGCAGGCCGAACACATGCTCGGTATTGTGCGTCACACCGTCGGGATAGCGATGCCGCCAGTGGGCGTAGATCTCGTAGCGGTTCACCAGCTGCCAGTCGGTCAGCTCGTGCGCCGCGGTGTCGATGCCGGTTTCCTCGAGCACCTCGCGCCGACAGGTCTGCGCGAGCGGCTCGTCGGCGCGTTCCTTGCTGCCGGTGACCGACTGCCAGAAGCCGGGGTGGTCGGCACGCTCGAGCAGCAGCACCCGCAGGTCGGGCGTGTGGATCACGACCAGCACCGACTCGGG
The DNA here is from genome assembly GCA_937872345.1 of uncultured Burkholderiales bacterium. GTDB lineage: Bacteria > Pseudomonadota > Gammaproteobacteria > Burkholderiales > Burkholderiaceae_E > Zeimonas. The sequence continues at coordinate 8,119 of CALMSQ010000340.1, forward strand.
GACCTTGGTGCCCGCCACGCGCTCGCCTCGTTGCAGCCCTGCCGCCCGCGCGCGCTCACGCCTTGGCCGGCTCCGGCACCCGCAGGCGGATGTGCAGCTCGCGCAGCTGCTTCTCGTCGACCGGCGACGGTGCCTGCGTGAGCAGGCACTGGGCGCGCTGCGTCTTCGGAAACGCGATCACGTCGCGGATCGATTCGGCGCCGGCCATCATCGTGACGATGCGGTCGAGGCCGAACGCGATGCCGCCGTGCGGCGGCGCACCGTACTGCAGCGCGTCGAGCAGGAACCCGAATTTCGCCCGCGCTTCCTCGGGACCGATCTTCAGCGCCCGGAACACCTTGCTCTGCACTTCCTCGCGGTGGATCCGCACCGACCCGCCGCCGATCTCCCAGCCGTTGAGCACCATGTCGTATCCCTTGGCCAGGCAGCGGCCGGGATCGGTCTCCATCAGGTCCTCGTGGCCGTCCTTCGGCGACGTGAACGGGTGGTGCACCGCGACCCAGCGCGCGTCTTCCTCGTCGTACTCGAACATCGGGAAGTCGGTCACCCAGAGCGGCTTCCAGCCCGACTCCAGCAGGCCGTTGCGCCGGCCGAAGTCGGAGTGGCCGATCTTCGTGCGCAGCGCGCCGATCGCGTCGTTGACCACCTTCGCGCGGTCGGCACCGAAGAACACGAGGTCGCCGCTGGCCGCCCCGGTGCGCTCGAGGATCGCCGCGATCGCCGCGTCGTGCAGGTTCTTGACGATGGGCGACTGCAGGCCGTCGCGGCCCTTCGAGGCGTCGTTGACCTTGATCCAGGCCAGGCCCTTCGCGCCGTAGATCGCGACGAACTGGCCGTAGCCGTCGATCTCGCTGCGCGTCATCTCCCCGCCCCCGGGCACGCGCAGCGCCACCACCCGCCCGCCTTCCGCGTTGGCGGCCGCGCTGAAGACCTTGAAGTCGACGTCCTTCATCGCGTCGGTCAGGTCGGTGAACGCGAGCTTCACGCGCAGGTCGGGCTTGTCCGAGCCGTACAGGCGCATCGCCTCGGCGTAGGGCATCGTCGGGAACGGCGCCGGCAGCTCGACGCCGATCGCGTTGCGGAACACGACGCGGATCATGTCCTCGAAGATCGCGCGGATCTCGGTCTCCGACAGGAACGAGGTCTCGCAGTCGATCTGCGTGAACTCGGGCTGGCGATCGGCGCGCAGGTCCTCGTCGCGGAAGCACTTCGTGATCTGGTAGTAGCGGTCGAAGCCGGCGACCATCAGCAGCTGCTTGAACAGCTGCGGGGACTGCGGCAACGCGAAGAACTGCCCCGCGTTCACGCGCGACGGAACGAGGTAGTCGCGCGCGCCCTCGGGCGTGGACTTGGTGAGCATCGGCGTCTCGATGTCGACGAAGCCGAGCGAGTCGAGGTACTTGCGCACCTCCATCGCCACCCGGTAGCGCAGCATCAGGTTCTGCTGCATCGGCGCGCGGCGCAGGTCTAGCACGCGATGCGTGAGGCGCGTGGTCTCGGACAGGTTCTCGTCGTCGAGCTGGAACGGCGGCGTCACCGAGGGATTGAGGATCTCGATCTCCTGGCACAGCACCTCGACCTGGCCGCTGCGGATGTTCGCGTTGGCCGTTCCCTCGGGGCGCCGGCGAACCTTGCCGACCACCTTGACGCAGAACTCGTTGCGGATGCGCTCGGCCACCGCGAACACCTCCGCGCGATCGGGGTCGCAGACGACCTGCGCGAGCCCTTCGCGGTCGCGCAGGTCGATGAAGATCACCCCGCCGTGGTCGCGGCGACGGTGGACCCAGCCGAACAGCGTCACCACCTGGTCGAGATGCTCGGTGGAAACCTGGCCGGTGTAGCAACTGCGCATCGATGTTCTCCGGTTCATTCGCGGTGCGTCGCGGCGACGGTGGCGCCGCTGCGGTCGGTCGGCGCGACCACCCCCATCGACACCACGTACTTCAGCGCCTCGTCGACGCTCATGTTCAGGTCGATGGTTTCGGCGCGCGGAACCATCAGGAAGAAGCCCGAGGTCGGATTCGGCGTCGTCGGCACGTAGACCGAGACCATCTCGACCCCGACGCGGCGGCGGACCTCGTCGGCCGGGGTCCCCGTCTGGAACGCGATCGTCCAGACGTCGGGACGCGGGTACTGCACCAGCAACGCGCGGCGGAACGCCTGGCCGTTCGGCGACAGGATCGTGTCGCTCACCTGCTTCACGCTCGAGTAGATCGAGCGGACGATCGGGATGCGGCCGAGCAGCGCCTCCCAGTAGACCACCAGCCGCTCGCCGATGAAGTTGCGCGCAAGCAGGCCGGTGAGCGCGACCACCAGCACCGTCAGGACGACGCCCAACCCGGGAATGTCGCGCCCGAGCAGCGCGTGCGGCTGCCACTGCGCGGGCAGCAGCCGCAGCGTCTGGTCCATCGTCGTCACGATCAGGTCGAGCACCCAGATCGTGATGGCGAGGGGCACCCAGATCAG
>CALMSQ010000341.1:0-2659 GCA_937872345.1 uncultured Burkholderiales bacterium
TCGATCTACCTGCGCTTCTACCCGCTGCTGCAGCAGGAGTACCGCGCCATGGGATTTCCGCAGGGCCACTTCAACGACCGGGTGGTCGAGGCGATCGACGACATGCTCACGGCACCCGAGGTCAGCGGGCCGATCCGCCTGGTCCAGCCGCAGGTCAACTACAAGTTCGTCGATCCGCTGCTCGAAAAGCTGTCGGCAGGGCGAAAGATCATGATCCGCATCGGCCCCGAGCACGCGGCGAAGATGAAGAAGGCGTTGCGGGCGTTGCGCGCCGAGCTGGTTCGCTAGGGTCGGATACGTCGACGCGGAGCGCCGGTCAGAGCGGCCGGCCGAAGTCGAGCGTCCACCAGGTGCGGTACGTGTTCGACGAAGTACCCGGCTTCATCGCGAGCGCCACATCGACGAAGTCCGGGTGCATGATGTTCCGGCAATGCCCTTCGCTCGCGAGCCAGGCCGCGATCACGCTCGTCACGTCGGGCTGGCCCGCGGCGATGTTCTCGCCGACCATCTTCCACGCGTAGCCGGCGGCGGTCACGCGCGTGCCGACGGTCGAGCCGTCGGCGCCGGTGTGGCTGAAGGTGTCGTTCGCCTGCATCCATTCGGAGTGACCGACCGCGGCCTGCTCGAGGGCGGCATTCCAGCGCAGCGGCGGAACCGCCGGCATCAGGGTCGTCCCGCAGGTGCGCGCGACGGCGCGGGCCGCGTTCAGTTGCTCGAGTGCGCTCGCTGCGTCGATGTTCGACGACGTCGCCGCAGGCGCCGTCGCGGCACTGGCTGGCGACACTGCGCTGGCGGTCGAGACGGTGGCCGTCGTGGCGGCGCCATCGCTGCCACCGCCGCCGCAGGCTGCCAGCAGCAGGCCGAGCAGCGCGGCGCCCGTCGCGCGAAAACGGTGCGGCGATGCGCTCCGCCCGAACGGGTGGCGGGGGTTCGAAGGCGGGAGAGGGTGGCGAGTCGTCTGCATCCTTCAATGGTCGGATTTTCGGCCGCATCGCGCCTGCGCGGCCGACGAGCGGTCGGCCGACGCCGAAGGCTGGCACCGGTGCAAGCCTGGGCGGATAATTTCGACGAAAAGTATCCGGCGCCACGGGCGCTGCCACGGGATGCCCCGCGACGCCGTCTCCGGCAACTCGCTCGACGGGAGGTTCTCATGCGCGTTCCCCTGCATCGCTGCGCAATCCTGGCCCTGACAACGGCCGGCGCCGTGCTCGCGGCCGGCGCCACGTTCGCCCAACAGCCCGCGCCGCCGGCAGCGGGCACGACGCCGCCGGCCGGCACGACGCCGCCGGCCGGATACCGGATGGGACCGGGAATGATGGGTGGGTACGGCCCCGGCTATGGTCCCGGCTACGGTTACCGGATGGGTCCCGGCATGATGGGCGGTTACGGCCGCGGCTACGGCATGGGTCCGGGGATGATGGGCGGATTCGGCCCGGGCTTCGGCATGGGCTTCGGGATGATGGGGGGCTACGGCATGATGGGCGCCGGCGTCGGCCGCGCGCTCTGGTCCCTCGACCTCGACGACGCGCAGCGCAAGCAGGTGCTCGCGATCCAGGAAGACCTGCGCAAGAAGCAGTGGGAACTCGCCGGCAAGAGCCAGGAAGAGATGGCGAAGTTGCGCGACGCCTGGTGGACGTCGGGCAAGCGCGACCGCGCGGCGATCCTCGCCAGCTCCAGGCGGCTGAGCGAGCTGCGCCAGCAAGGGCTCGAGCAGTCGCTCGACGCGGCCGACCGTCTCGACAAGGTCCTCACGGAGCAACAGCGCGAGCAGCTCAGGCGCTGGGGGCCGTGGTGGATGCACGGCGACGGTGAGTAGCCGGGGCGTCCCCGGCCGACCGGCTACATCCCGACCAGATGCGCGCCCAGGCCGCGTCGCCTCACGCTCTCCAGGATGGCCTGCGCGCTGATCACGCGCGGGTCGTAGCCGACCAGCATCATGCGTTCGAGCCGCTCGCTGGGCTGCGCGTGGACGACGCCGGCGAGGTCGGCCAGCGTCGAGCGGATCTCGTGCAACCGCGCGGGGTCCAGACCGCGCTCGAGATCGACGATCACGTTGACGATGGGCTTGTCCATGGCGCGCCTCCTGCGGGGTGGATGTGGCTCGGTGAGACCGGGCGTCAGGTCCTGCCCGTCTGCACGCCACTCTGAGCGCGAGAGGTAACGAGGCGATTTCAGCCGCTGGCCGGATTGTTGCCGTTTCGTTTCGGCGTCGGCCGCAGGGAGGCTTCGATGATGTGGTACGGGACCGACGGGTGGGGCTGGGGCTGGACCTGGGGGCTCGGGATGATCCACGGGCTGCTGTGGTGGGTGTTCGTCATCCTCGGGATCGTGCTGCTGCTGCGGCTGCTCGCGCGCGGTTCGGGCGGGTCGTCGGCGCCGCCGGCTTCGCCGCACCCGCCCGCCGAGACGGCGCTCGACATCCTGAAGAAGCGCTATGCGCGCGGCGAAATCGGGAAGGCGGAGTTCGAGGAGAAGAAGCGGGACCTGCAGGAGTGATGGCGGCCATCCGCGGAGGTGGGGAGCGGCCATTCGCGAGTTGTCCGGCCGCCCCTTCATGACGTCGATTCGACACTGACGCTCGCCATCAGACCGACTCCGGGCGTCACGATCCCGTCGCTTCGAACTCGCTCGCCGGTCACGATCGGCTTCGGCGCGGGAC
>CALMSQ010000342.1:0-3291 GCA_937872345.1 uncultured Burkholderiales bacterium
CGGCCGCGTCGCCCGCGAGCTTCAGGTCGTACGCGCAGACGCGCGCGACGCCGCGCGCGCGCAGGTCTTCGGCGAGGATGCGGCCGACCTCGCCGTAGCCGACGAGGCCGACGCGCCACTGCAGGGGATCGGAGGGGATCGACATGATGATTCGTACGGGCGGAACCGGTCGGTCAGTCGATGTACTTCAGCCCGGCCTTCTCGAGGGCCTCGCGCATCTTGTACATGTCGAGCCCGAGCACGCCGGAGGCGAGCTTCGCGCGCTTCTCGGCCTCGTTTGCCTCTCGCGCCTCGGCGGCGTCGGCGGCCTGCTGCGCCATCGCGGCCGGCACCACCACCACGCCGTCGTCGTCGGCGACGACCACGTCACCCGGATTGACCATCGCGCCGGCGCAGACCACCGGCACGTTGACCGAACCGAGCGTCGCCTTGATCGTGCCCTTCGCGCTGATCGCGCGCGAGAACACCGGGAACTGCATCGCGGTGAGGTCCTTCACGTCGCGCACGCCGCCGTCGATCACGAGGCCGAGCGCGCCGCGGGCGCGGAACGAGGTCGCGAGCAGGTCGCCGAAGAAGCCGTCTTCGCTGTCGGCGCTGCAGGCCGCGACGACGACGTCGCCCTCGCGGATCTGCTCCGCGGCGACGTGCATCATCCAGTTGTCGCCAGGGTGCAGCAGCACCGTGACCGCCGTCCCGCACAGGTGCGCGCCCGGGTAGATCGGGCGCATGTAGGGCTTCATCAGGCCAGTGCGGCCCATCGCCTCGTGGATCGTGGCCACGCCGAAGCGGGCGAGCTTCTCGACGGCGGCCCGGTCGGCACGCGCGATGGTGCGCCTGACGATGCCGAGGTTGTACATGGACATGGACGTGCTCCTTCGTGTCAGAGTCCGCGCGCCTTCAGCGCCCGGTCGAGCCGCGGGTAGACGCGCCGCGCGTTGCCCTCGTAGACCTTGTACCGGTCTTCGGCGCCGAGCGCCGAGGCCTCGATGTAGCGCTTCGTGTCGTCGTAGTAGTGCCCGGTCTCGGGGTCGATGCCGCGCACCGCGCCGATCATCTCGCTGGCGAAAAGGATGTTGTCGACCGGGATCACCTTCGCCAGCAGGTCGATGCCCGGCTGGTGGTAGACGCAGGTGTCGAAGTAGACGTTGTTCAGCAGGTGCTCCTTGAGCAGCGGCTTCTTCAGCTCCTGCGCCAGGCCGCGGAAGCGCCCCCAGTGATAGGGCACCGCGCCGCCGCCGTGCGGGATCACGAACTTCAGCGTCGGGAAGTCGCGGAACAGGTCGGAGGTCAGGCACTGCATGAAGGCCGTCGTGTCGGCGTTCAGGTAGTGCGCGCCGGTGGTGTGGAAGCACGCGTTGCAGCTGGTGCTCACGTGGATCATCGCCGGGATCTCGAGCTCGACCATCTTCTCGTAGATCGGGTACCAGTGGCGGTCGGACAGCGGCGGCGAGGTCCAGTGGCCGCCCGACGGATCCGGGTTCAGGTTGATCGCGACGAACCCGTACTCGTTCACGCACTTCTCGAGTTCGGGGATGCAGGTGCGGGGGTCGACCCCCGGGGATTGCGGCAGCATCGCTGCGCCGATGAAGTGGTCGGGGAAGAGCAGGCTCACGCGGTGGCACAGCTCGTTGCAGATCGCGGCCCAGGTCGAGCTGGTCTGGAAGTCGCCGATGTGGTGCGCCATGAAGCTCGCCCGCGGCGAGAACACGGTGAGGTCGCTGCCGCGCTCCTTCATCTTCGCGAGCTGGTTCTTCTCGATCGACTCGCGCAGCTCGTCGTCGGAGATCTTCAGCTCGGAGGCCTTCGGCGCGACCGACGGGTCCTTCAGGCCGGCGATCTGCCGGTTGCGCCAGTCCTCCAGCGCCTTCGGGGCCGTCGTGTAGTGCCCGTGGATGTCGATGATCATCGTTGCTTTCCTTTCCAGACCGAACCGGGAATCATGACCTCGCCGCGCATGATCAGCCGCGCGGTGCGCAGCAGCGCGGCGCGCACGACGTTCTGCGGGTTGGCGGGGTCGACTTCGAGCTCGACGCTGAACTCGCCGGTCGGGTGCTCGACCGAGACCGTCTTCACCGTGCCGGCGGGAACGTTCGCGATGCCCTGCGTGATCGAGCCGTCGAGCACGCAGGCGGTGCCCACGGTGACGGCCGCGAGCACGCCGATCGCGTCGTGGCAGACGTGCGGGATGAAGCAGCGCGTCGACAGGCTGCCGCCGGCGCGCGGCGGCGCCACGAGGCACATCTTCGGATAGGTCTTCGTCGTCACGTCGCCCAGGCCCATCAGGTGGCCCGCGGCCAGCCGCAGCGCCTCGACGCGAGACTTCAGCTCGCTGTCGACGTTGAGGTCGGCGACCGACTCGTAGCCGGTGCGTCCCACGTCCGCGGCACGAAACAGCACCATCGGCATGCCGTTGTCGATGCAGGTGGCCCGGATCCGCCCGACACCGGGGACGTCGATCTCGTCGACGACGTGGCCGGTGGGCAGCAGCCCCGAGCAGACCGAGCCGGCGGTGTCGAGGAAGTTGATCGTGATCGGCGACGAGGTGCCGGGCACCCCGTCGATGCGCGCGTCGCCGGCGTACTCGACGCGACGGCCCACCGGCGTCATCGGCGTGCGCACGGTGATGTCGCACTGCATGTCGGTGTTCAGCGTGAGCACGCGCAGCGTGGTCGTGTCGCCCTGCGCGACGGCCAGGCCGGTCTCGAGCGCGAACGGCACCACGGCCGCGAGCATGTTGCCGCAGTTCGGCGTCGTGTCGACCGTGTCGCGGTCGGGCTGCAATTGCGCGAACAGGAAGTCGAGGTCGACGCCGGCGACCTGGCTGCGCCGGACGATTCCCACCTTGCTGGTGAGGGGATGCGCGCCGCCCAGGCCGTCGATCTGCCGGCGGTCCGGCGAGCCCATGACGGCGAGCAGCACGCGGTCGCGCGTCGGGATGTCGGCGGGCAGGTCGGCCTCGTCGAAGAACGGGCCGCGCGACGTGCCGCCGCGCATGAACAGGCAGGGAATGGCGGTCTGCATGGATCGGCTCTGGAACCGGTCGGGATCCGCGATTCTCGCACGCGGACCTGCCGGTTTCAGCAAGGCCGGTCGATATCAGCTATGCCGTATGGGCATGGCCATCCGCGGCATCGGCAGCGCCTCGACCAGCTCGCGCAGAAGCCGCGACGCGTGGCGGGCCAGCGGCGTCGGCCGCCTGTGCGCCGAGGTCGCCAGGCACAGCACGCTGCTCAGCTGTGGCTCGACCAGCGGCCGCACGGCGAGCTCGCCCGAGCGCCCGGACGCCGCGAC
>CALMSQ010000343.1:0-2605 GCA_937872345.1 uncultured Burkholderiales bacterium
CGAAGTCGGCCAGCGGTTCGCGATCAGCCATGGGCCGGCCATTCGGTGTGGGCGATCCGGCAGCCCGGCTCGATGTCGACGAGCGCCGAGCCCCACGAGAGCCCGACGCCATAGCCGGGCAGCATCAGGCGCGCCGCGCGGTCGGCGGGCCGCGCGAAGCCGCTCTGCGTGATCGTCAGCGGCACCGACGGCCCGCCGGTGTTGCCGAACTCCTCGAGGATCACCGGCGCGCGCTCGGGCGCTAGCGCCAGCTTCTTGACCAGGTGGTTCATGATGAACCGGTTCGACTGGTGGAAGACGAAGCAGTCGACATCGTCCTTCCCGACTCCAGCCAGTTCCAGCGTGTCGCGCACCAGCGGCGGGATCACGCGGATGGGGAAGGTGGAGACGCCCGAGCCGTTCATCGACACGTAGTGCTGGCGCGTGTCGGCGCAGAAGCGGTCGCGAAACCCCCCGGCGCGGATGATCAGGTCGTCGGCGCCGGCGCCGTCGGTGTGCAGCACGAACGACCAGTCCGGGGTCTCGTCGCCTGCTTCGCGGCGCTCGAGCAGCGTCGCCGAGCCGGCGTCGCCGAACAGCAGCGCGACCGAGCGGTCGGCGCGGTGGGCGTAGCGCGTGGGCGTCTCGCCGTCCAGCACCAGGAGGCGGCGATACGGCGCCGCCGTCAGCAACGACGCGGCGAGCCACAGGCCGTAGACGTAGGCCGAGCAGCCCAGGTTCAGGTCGAACGCGGCGCAGCTCGTGGGCAGGCCGAGCCGCTGCTGCAGCAGGCAACTGCTCGACGGCATCAGGTAGTCGGGGGTCTGCGTGGCCATGATCAGCACGTCGATCGTGCTGCGGTCGATGCCGAGGTCGTCGAGCAGCTTTTCCGCCGCGCCGAAGCACAGGTCGCTGCTGCAGGTGTCGCCGCCGACGACGCGCCTCGCCGCCACGCCGGCCATGCCCACCACCTTGCGCACTTCTTCTGCGGTGAACTCGGTGGTGTCGGCGACGTTGTCGAACCGGCGGGCCGGCACGCAGGTGGCGATGCCGAGGATCTTCGGGGCGCGAACGCGGGCCTGGGTCATCGGCGGGCCTCGTCGAAGTCGTGGAAGTGCTGCCCGCGGCGCATCATGTCGAGCGGGCAGTCGATCGTGTCGCGGACGCGCACGATCTCGAGGCGGCTCGCACCGACCCTGCATCCGCGGATGAGGCCGCGTCGCCGCAGCTCGGTCTCCAGCACCTCGAACCTGCGTCGGCGGATTGCCTCCCGGGAGAAGGCGTACGTCCGCACCGTGCGCCGCTGCCCCAGCCGGTCGACCACGGCCACCTCAAGCGGCTCGTCGGTGTACAGGGGAAATGGCATCTGCGCGCTCACCAGGTGCTCGAGGTGGTGAAAGAAGGTGAATGTCGCGAACGGCACATTGAAGAAGACGACCTTTCCGTCCAGCGCTGCCAGCTTCTCGAACGGCGTTCCGGGCCCGCACGGGTACAGGCAATCCTCGTGTCCGGCGACCACCGACTCCGCGTCGGGCCCGCAGGCCAGCACCGGATGCGAGGGATTCAGGCTGCGCAATACGCCCGCACGACGCCGAAAATACTCCGAAACCAGTCCCATCATGGAGGGAGTTTTGCGCACATCGAAGCATCTCAGGGTGCTGAGGTAGTCGAGCGACGACGAACGGTAGGGCAGGGAAAGCATCATCAGGTTGCCGCCGGGCTCGATCGCGTCCAGGAAGGTCCGGGTCAGTTCGTCGATCGTCCCGCGAAAGCCGTAGCGCGAACCGAACGCGCTGTGCAGCATGATCGTGTCGCCGGCACGCACGCCCAGCGAGTGCAGGCAGGCGGCCAGTTCGTCCGTGCCGTAGGAGCGGAACGTCTGCACGAACCATCGCTCGGCTTCGGCGTAGTGAGCGCGAAGCCAGACCTTCCAGGAGCGAGGCAGTCGGGAGAGAAGCGTCATGGAAGCGCCCGGGGCAGGCGCGCTACGCCCGGATTTCGTCCACCGGCTCCACGAGAAGCGGTGCCCGATGCTGGTAGGAGGTCGCCTTGCGCTTGGCGGCGATGTCTCGATACACGTATTCGACCTCCTCGACGGCCAGGCCCGCGGCCGGTGCGACCTCGGCGGCCGGCACGCCGTTGTTGAGCCCGTACAGGCAGAGGTCCATCTTGTCGTACGGCACCGTGAAGTAGAACTCCTCCTGCGACTGGCTGAGCGAATAGGTGTCGGTGGTCGGGGGCCGGCTCCGGATCTCCTCCGGGATGCCGAGGAATTCGGCGAGCTGGTAGACCTGCGTCTTGTACAGGTGGGCGATCGGCTTGAGGTCGGCTGCGCCGTCGCCGTTCTTGACGAAGAAGCCCTGGTCGTACTCGAGGCGGTTCGGCGTTCCGGCTACTGCGTAGTTCAGGCGGTCGGCGTGGTAGTACTCGAGCATCTTGCGCACCCGCTGCTTGAAGTTGGTGGCAGCTACGATGCCCAGGTAGGCCTGCGCGCTCAGGCGCGCGGTGACCTGCCTGCCGTCGGGAGCCTGCGCGACGACCGAGAAGATCCGGAAGGCGGCCTGACCCGAGCGCCCCGGCATCACGACCTTGCACCGGTAGCCGGGCCCGTATTCCGGGATTACGG
>CALMSQ010000344.1:0-11600 GCA_937872345.1 uncultured Burkholderiales bacterium
GGGTGGCCGATGCCGATGCGAAGGCGCCAGAAGTCGGCGCTGCCGAGCCGGGCCTGGATGTCCTTCAGCCCGTTGTGGCCGGCGTGGCCGCCGCCTTTCTTGATCTTCGCCTGTCCGGGCATCAGGTCGAGCTCGTCGTGCACCACCAGGATCTCGTCGGGAGGGATCCGGTAGAAGTGCGCCAGCGCGACCACGGCCTGCCCGGAGCGGTTCATCCAGGTGGCGGGCTCGAGCAGGAACACCGTCGCGCCGCCGATGCGGGCACGGCCGACGTCGCCGTGGAACTTGCCCTCGCGCGCGAGCTGCGCGCCGTGATCGCGCGCGAGCGCGTCGACGAACCAGAAGCCGGCGTTGTGCCGGTCCAGGTGGTGCTCGGGGCCGGGGTTGCCCAGCCCGACGACGAGTCGGATGCCGTTCATCTCGTGTGCCGCCCGGGCGTCCCGGTGGATGGTCCGGTGAATGACCCGGAGAGTGCCGGGCGCAAGTGTAGTGGAATCCACGTCGCCCGATCGGCTATCATCGAACGTTCCGGTCGGCACGCAGCCAGGCCTGCGCGGCTTCGCGATGCGGCCCGACCGATTCCTTGGGGGAACGAGCTTGCCGTCTGCCGGTGGTCGAGTGCCGGCGCCCGCTGCCGTCCGCACGCCGTTCGCGGCACCGCGGCGCGTGCCGGGCAGCCGCTTCACGGTGCCGTCGCTGCGCCCCCGGCTGCTCGAGCGCGAGCGGTTGTCGCGCGCGATGCTCGACGCGATCGCCGAGGCGCGGCTGGTGCTCGTCGTGGCGGGCGCCGGGTTCGGCAAGACCACCGCGCTGGCGCAGGCGCTGGCCGAGGCCCCCGCCGACTGGGCACTGTCGTGGATCGCGGTCGACCGCCTCGACCGCGCGCCCGCGCGCCTGTTTCGCGTGCTGGTCGACTCGATCAACGCGACGCTGCACCACGCCGACGCGCTCGACGCCGACACGCTGACCCGGATGGTCGGGTCCAGCGAGGCCGGTGCGCGGGCAGCCGCCGCCGAGGTCGCCGGCTGGCTGGCCGAATGCGAAGTCGGGCGGTTCGTCTGGGTGTGGGACGACCTGCACGTGATCGACGACGCGGTCACCTGGAACTGGCTCGACCACTTCATCGGGCTGCTGCCCGAGCGTGTCACCTGCGTCATGGCTTCGCGCGAGCCGCCGCGCCTGCCGCTGGCGCGGCGCAGGGCCGCGGGTCATCTCGCCGAGTTCCCGCAGTCGCGACTGCGCTTCTCCACCGACGAGGCGGCGGCGTTCCTGGCTCGCCTCGGCGAGGCCTCGTCCGAGCAGCTGGCGCAGGCCTGGATCCGGCGTTCCCAGGGCTGGATCGCGGGCCTGCGGCTGCTCGCCGCCGGTTGCCGCGACGACGCGGCCGCGCTACCGGGCCCGGCCGGCAGCCTGGTACCCGGCGACGAGCAGGTGTTCGAGTACCTGGCCGAGGAGGTGCTGGCCAAGCTGCCGCCAGAGCTCTCCGCGTTCGTGTCCGTCTGTTGCGTGCTCGACGAGCTCGATCCGCAGCGTTGCACGCAGTTGAGCGGGCGCGTCGACAGCCTGGCGATGATCGACCAGCTGATCCAGCGCAACCTGTTCGTCACGGTGCTCGACCCGTCGCGCCCGACAGTGCGACTGCACGACCTGTTCCGCGATTTCCTGAACGCCCGGCTGCGCCGCGAGGCACCGCAGGCGTGGCGCGAGCTGAACCTGCGCGCGGCGTCGATCGCCGACGAGCCGTTGCGCGCGGTGCGCCACGCCGCCGAGGCCGGCGAGCCGCGACAGGCGCTCGAGGTGCTGGGCAGGCATGCCGAGGCGTTGCTGAGGCAGGGGCACACCGAGGCCGTGACGCAGGCGCTGCGGACGCTGGCGGCGGCCGGCGTCGGCGACGACGTGCAGGCGCACTGGATCGCCGGGCTGCTGGCCTGGCAGCGCAGCGCGTTCGACGAAGGCCGCGCGAGCCTCGAGCTCGCCTGGCAGGGCTTCCAGGCCGCCGGCGACCGCGCGCACGCGGTTCGCAGCCTGCTGCTGCTCGCGCGGGTGGTCAGCTACACCGGCGACGTCCGGGCTGCCGCCGAGCGGCTCGAGCGGATCGACGACACCGGGCTCGAGGCCGACCTGCAGGCCGAACTCGCGCTCGAGCGGGCCTGGTTGTTCAACGCCACGGGCCGGCCCGCCGAGGCCTCCGCGGCGCTGCGAACCGCGATCGAACTGGCCGAGCGCGTCGCATCGGTCGACCTGTGCATCCGCCTCGCCGAGCGCATCCGCTCGCACTTCGTCGCGACGCCGGCCTTCAGCGAGCTCTTCCGGCGATTCCACGCGCTGGTCATCGCGCTCGATGCACGCCCCGACAGCCTGGCGTTCGCGCATGCGACCGTGCTCGCGGCCTGGGCAGCCATGTGGGAAGGCGACCTCGAGCGGGCGCACGATCTCGTCGAGTCGGTCTGGGTCGACGTCGAGCGCTGGCGAGAGTTCCGTGCGCTGATGGTCGACCTGTGCATGGTCCGCACGATGCTGTTGTCGATCGCGGGCCGCGGCGGCGAGGCGGTCGAGCTGGTGCAGGAGGTCATCCGTACCGGACAGACCATGACGATGGGCACCCGCAATGCCTGGGTCGGCACCTACCTGTACCTGATGGCGAGGTTGCACTGGAGCAGCGGCGACGATGCAGCGCTGCGCCAGGACTACGCACGGCTGCTCACGGCGTTCCGCGAGACCGAATGGCCCTACATGGCCGGGGCGCGCCGCTGGGCCGAGGCGCTGGTCGCGTACCAGGACGGACAGTGGGCGCGTGCCGCCGAGCTGATGGGCGACGTGGTCGACGCGCAGCGGCGGTATCCGCTGCTCACGATCGGCGGCGACGTGCGGGTTGCAGCGGTCGACGCGCTGGCGCGCAGCGGCCAGGTCGCTCGTGCGCAGGCGATGGCCGCCGAGCTGCTCGACGATGCGCTCGAGGCCGGGATGTTCGGCCGCCTGCTGCTCGAGCGCGCCGAGCTCGTCGTCGCACTGGCCGACCGGATCGATCGCGAGCATCCGCGCCGCGCCGCCTGGCTGGCGCTGATCGGGCGCTGCAACGCACTGCGCCCGGCGGTGTGCCCGGTCGGGTCGGCCCTGGCCCCCCAGCCGGGGCCCGCCACGCTCGACGAGCTCACCACCCGCGAGCGCGAGGTCGTCGCGCTGATCGTCAAGGGCGCGAGCAACAAGCGGATCGCCCTGACGCTCGACATCAGCCTGCACACGGTCAAGCGCCACGTCGCCAACATCATCGCCAAGCTCGGGGTCCACACCCGCGGCGAGGTGATCGCGCGCTACCTCGGCTCGGGGCGCTGAACCGCCTCGTGGCTCGCAGGAGCCATGCATCGATGGCTCCGTGGTGCGATGCGCGCCCGCGGCGCGCCCCCGAAAATGCTCCCGGAACAGACAACGAGGAGCACGACGATGAACGCCCACCCTCCATCGCAGCCGTGTTGCGACGACGACCCGCATTGGGGTTACGCGGCGCTGCCGGCCGCGCAGTTCGGCGAGGACGACCCGCCGCTGGGCGTCGAGGCGCTGCACTCGGTGCCGCCGGAACTGATCGCCGGCGCCGCGCGCTGATCCGCCGGGTCCCGCCCCGACCTCTGGTCAGGCCCTAGACTTGTGGCGGCGCGCCGCCGGTCACGCTGGCCGCGTCGGGCCAGCGCCGCCGAAGGTGAAGCCACGCGAACAGGCCGACGCACAGCATCGCCAGCGAGGTCGACGCCAGTGCGACGGTCGAGTGCATGACCACCGGCGCGATCGCGCCGGCCACCACGCCGTTCGCGACGCTGCCGACCACGGCCTGCAGCGACGAGGCCATGCCGCGCCGGTGCGGGTACAGGTCGAGCACCATCAGCGTGACCACCGGAACGTTCAGCGCCCAGCCGAAGGCGAAGACCGCGAGCGGCAACAGTGCCCAGGCGACGTGCGGGGTGAACACGAGGTTGGCCAGCAGGTTCAGCGTCGCCGTCGTGAACATGACGACGAAGCCGTAGCGGACCTGCTGGCGCGGCAGGATGCGGCCGGCCAGCCGGCCGCTGGCCCAGGCGCCGGCCATGATCCCGGCAATGGTGAGCAGGAAGAACCAGAAGAACTCGGTCGGGCCGAGCCGCAGGTGCGTGCCGAGGAACTCGGGCGCCGACAGCACGTACAGGAACATGCCGTTGAACGGCACGCCGCTCGCCAGCGCCAGCAGCAGGAAGCGCGGATCGGACAGCAGCTGCGAGTAGCCGCGCATCAGGTGCGCGAACTCGAACGGCTGGCGGTGCGTCGGGTGCAGCGTCTCGGGCAGGAACTTCCAGTTGCCCAGCCACAGCAGCAGGCCCAGCACCGCCAGCAGCCAGAAGATGCCGTGCCAGTCGACGTGGACGAACAGCCATCCGCCGACGATCGGCGCGACCGCCGGCGCGACGCCGAAGTAGATCGTCACCTGCGACATCATCCGCTGCGCGTCCTCGGGCGGGAACAGGTCGCGGATGACCGCGCGCGAGACGACGATGCCCGCGCCGGTCGACAGGCCCTGCAGCGCGCGGAAGAACACCAGCCAGCCGATCGTCGGCGACAGCGCGCACCCGACCGAGGCGAGCGTGAACACGCCGACGCCCCACAGCACCACCGGCCGCCTCCCGAAGCTGTCGGCCAGCGCGCCGTGGAACAGGTTCATGAACGCGAAGCCGAACAGGTAGGCCGACAGCGTCTGCTGCATCTGCACCGGCGTCGCGTCCAGCGCCCGCGCGATGCCGGAGAACGCCGGCAGGTAGGTGTCGATCGAGAACGGGCCGAGCATGCCCAGCGCCGCGAGCAGCACGGCGAGCGCCCAGCGCGGCGCGCGCCAGACCGTGGCGGCGTCGGGGTTCATCGCAGCGGCCGCGGAAACGAAAAGGCCCGGATGTTCCCCGGGCCTTCGGACGACGCCCGGGAAAGACCCGGGCCTTCGCGCAGACCGGCGAGCCCGGCCGGCGTCACTTCTTCGCGGCGGGCGCCGCTGCGGCAGCGGGCGCCGCCGCCGGGGCGGGGGCCGGCTCTTCCTCGGCCGCGCCGGGGATCGTGACCGTGACGATCACCGGATCGTCGCCGGCGTGGGTGACCGGCGTCACGCCCTTCGGGAAGACGATGTCGCTGAAGTGCACCGGCTTGCCGGCTTCCAGGTTCGCGAGATCGACCTCGATGAAGCTGGGCAGGTCGTCGGGCAGGCAGCTGATCTCGACCTCGTTCACCACGTGGCCGATGATGCCCGCCGTCAGCTTGACCGCCGGCGAGATCTCCTGGTTGACGAAGTGCAGCGGCACCTTCACGGTGATCTTCTCGTCCGCGGCCACGCGCTGGAAGTCGATGTGCATCACCTGCGGCTTGTACGCGTGCCATTGGACGTCGCGCAGCAGCACGCGCTCCCTGGCCCCGTCGAGTTCCATGTCGAGGATCGACGAGTGGAACGCCTCCACGCGCAACGCGTGGTACAGCGGGTTGTGCTCGATCGACACGGGCGTCGCAGCGCCCTTGCCACCGTAGACGATTCCCGGCACGAGGCCGGCACGACGCAGGCGGCGGCTCGCACCGGAACCCTGCTCACTGCGGGTCTTTGCAACGACTTTCATCGTTTCTTCCTTTCATCAGGCCCCGGGTCCGCGACCAGAACGACGGGGCGTCCACAACAGCCGGCAGGCCGCGAGGCCCACCGGCACCAGAAAACTTCGCTTCGCCGCCGGCCGCGGCTCAGTCGACGAACAGCGACGAGACCGAATCGGCGCGGTTGATGCGCAGGATCGTCTCGGCCAGCAATTGCGCGCACGACAGCACGCGGATGCGGTCGCAGGCCTCGGCGTCGGCCGACAGCGGGATCGTGTCGGTGACCACCAGCTCGTCGAGCGCCGAGTCGGTGATGCGGGAGGTGGCGCCGCCCGACAGCACCGCGTGCGTGCAATAGGCGACCACGCGCTGGGCGCCGTGCTCCTTGAGCGCGGCGGCTGCCTTCACCAGCGTGTTCGCGGTGTCGACGATGTCGTCCATGATCACGCAGGTGCGGCCCTCGACGTCGCCGATGATGTTCATCACCTCGGCCACGTTGGCTTTCGGACGCCGCTTGTCGATGATCGCGAGGTCCGAGTCGAGCCGCTTGGCGAGCGCTCGCGCCCGCACGACGCCGCCGACGTCGGGCGAGACGATCAGCAGGTTCTCGAACTGCTGCTTGTGCACGTCGGCCAGCAGCAGCGGCGCCGCGTAGATGTTGTCCACCGGGATGTCGAAGAAGCCCTGGATCTGCTCGGCGTGAAGGTCCATCGTGAGCACGCGGTCGACGCCAGCGGTCTCCAGCATGTTGGCGACCACCTTCGCGCTGATCGCCACCCGCGTCGAGCGCACGCGGCGGTCCTGGCGCGCATAGCCGAAATAGGGCAAGGCGGCGGTGATGCGCCCGGCCGACGCGCGCTTGAGCGCGTCGACCATGATCATGACTTCCATCAGGTGGTCGTTGGTCGGCGCGCAGGTTGGCTGCAGGACGAAGACATCCTTGCCGCGCACGTTCTCGAGGATCTCGACCATCACCTCGCCGTCGGAGAAGTGACTGACGGTGGCCTTTCCGAGGTTGATGTACAGGTGCCGGGCGACCTCGACGGCCAACCGCGGGTTGGCGTTGCCCGTGAAGATCATCAGACCTTCCGGGTCGACCACATCGGCGTTTCGGCGGTAGCCCTGCACGTGTCTGGCTCTCGGCTGGCAGCCCGGTTCAGGCCCCGGGCTGGAGAAGGTGGCTGGGGAGGAAGGATTCGAACCCTCGAATGCCGGAATCAAAATCCGGTGCCTTAACCAACTTGGCGACTCCCCAATGGTCATGCATCGGGCCGGAGGGCTTCACGCCGCGCTTGCGTCGTGACGGCCTGCAGGCCCGGGTCGCACCGCCTGCGGGCAAGCCCTCAGGCGAACGACCAGTCGCGCAGCGGGTGCCGGCGCAGCGAGCGGACCGAGTGGATCGTTCCGACCGCCTGCCGCGCGAGCCGTTTCCGGATCGAAGCGGCGACCGGTTCGTCAGGCACGGGACAGAACACGCAGGCCCCCGAACCGGTCATTCGTGCCAGTCGCCCGTCCGCGCCGGCCGAATCGGCGGCGAATCTGAGCGCAGCGAGCGCCTCGGCGACGCGCGGCCAGGCCGAGCACACCACCGGTTCGAGATCGTTCTTCCCGCGATAGACGGACCGCCCTCGCGAAAGACCCGAGATTTTGAGCGGTTTCGTATGACGTGTCAATTCGGGAGAGGCGAAGACCGACGCGGTCGGCACCGAGACCGGCGGGGCGACGATCACGAACCACTGGGGCGCGGCGGGCAGCGCGCGCAGCCGCTCTCCGACGCCGGTGGCGAAGGCCCGGCAGCCGAACACGAACGCCGGTACGTCGGCGCCCAGCCGCAGGCCGAGCGCCATCAGCCGGCGCCGCCCGAGGCCGAGTCCCCACAGCCGGTTCAGGCCGAGCAGCACCGTGGCGGCGTCGGAGCTGCCGCCCCCGAGGCCGCCGCCCATCGGGATGCGCTTGTCGATCGAGATGTCCGCGCCGAGCGTGCAGCCGGTTTCGGCGGCGAGCAGGCGCGCGGCGCGCACGGCGAGATCGTCCTCGGCCGCGACGCCGGGAATCGGATTGCGGCGGCGAATCGCGCCGTCGTCGCGCCGCCGCAGGTGCACCCGGTCGCAGAGGTCGACGAGCTCGAAGACGGTCTCGAGCAGGTGGTAGCCGTCGGGGCGGCGTCCCGTGACGTGCAGGAACAGGTTGAGCTTGGCCGGCGCCGGCAGGTTGCGCAGCGAGTCGATCATGGCCGTGCGACGCTGCGCAGCGCGCTGTCGACCACCAGCCGCAGGGACAGTCGGCGCTCGCCGGCGCCGCCACCGGCCGGCCAATCGAGCGCCAGGCGCCGCGGGCGACCCGCCTCGCTCGCGTCGATCCTCACCGACCAGCCGTGGTCGAGCCCGGCCACGACGCGCGAGCCGTCGCGCTCGGTCGGTTCGGCGATGCGGCCTTCGAGCCAGTCGGGCAGGTTGGCCAGCGGCACGCGCCAGCCGAATACCTGCTCGGTCAGCGCTTCGGCCGACGGTGCCTGCCACGACTTGCCGTCGGCGGCGAGCAGCGTCGCGCGCCCGTCGTCGAGTCGCACCTGCGCGATCGTCTGCCCCAGCGGCGAAGACAACTCGAGCTCGGTGCTCGGGCCCTCGACGCGCAGCGAGAAGCGGCCGCTCGATCGCTCTTCGCGGGCCCCGTCGCCCGCCTCGGTGACGGTGGCGGCGAAGCGGCCGGTCCACAGGTTGGGTGGCCCTTCGCCCGCTGCGGGCCCGGGCGGCGCCGACGGGGTCGCGCACCCCGCCAGCGCGAGCACGGACGCGGCCGCGAGTGCGGCGAGCGGGCGGCTCATCGCGTGATCTTGAACCGCGCCAGCGTCTCGTTGAGCACCTTGTTGCCGGGCTCGCGGGCGGACGCCTCGCGCCAGACGCGTTGCGCATCCTCTGCGCGGCCGGCCTGCCAGAGGGCCTCGCCAAGGTGCGCGGCGATCTCGGCCTCGGGCCGCAGCTTGTAGGCCTTCTGGAGCTGCTCGACGGCGGCGGCGAACTGTCCGCGCCGGAACAGCACCCAGCCCATGCTGTCGATGACGTGCGCGTCGTTCGGGGCGAGCTCGAGCGCCTTCTCGATCAGGGCCTGCGCCTCGTCGAGGCGGATGTTGCGCTCGGCGAAGGTGTAGCCCAGCGCGTTGTATGCGTGCGCGTAGTCGGGACGCAGCGCGATCAGCTTGCGCAGGCTGGCCTCCATCGCGTCGAGCTTGTCGACGCGCTCGGCGGCCATCGCGTGGTCGTACAGCAACTCGGGATTCTCGGGATTGCGCTCGAGTGCCTGCGCCAGCACCGTGTACGCGTCGGCGTCGCGCCCGGCCTCGCGCAGCACCTGCGCCTCGGCCGCGGTGAGCTGCACGCGCTCGCGCACGCTGCCGACCGAAGTCGAGCGAAGCAGATCGCGTGCCTCGTCGACACGGCCGAGCTTGCCCAGCAGCACCGCTCTTCGCGTGAGCGCCGGCAGGAACTGCTCGCCGCGTCGCACGCGGGCGTACCAGTCGATCGCGTCGGCGGTGCGACCGGCCTCCTCGGAGAGCTGCCCCATGAACAGATAGGCGGGATCGTTGTCGCGCTGCACCTGCGCCGGCAGCTCGAGATAGCGTCGCAGGTAGTCCTCCGCGACCTTCGGCTGCTTCGTCTGGTAGGCCAGTTGCGCCAGCGAGAACAGGATGCCCGGGCTGTCGGGCTCCTGCTTGAGCGCGGTCTCGAACTGCGCGCGCGCGTCGTCGCTGCGGCCGGCGGCGGCGAGCAGCCGCGCGAGCGAGAAGCGGGCCTCGATGGCCTTGGGCTCGCGCTTGACGAACGACTCGAGGAGCGCGATCGCTCCGGCGCTGCCGCGGGGCGTCTGCGCGACGTAGCGCGCCGCCGCGACCGCCGCGTCTTCGTCCCTGGGGTCGAGCTTGAGCGCGGCCTCGGCTTCCGCGGCCGCGCGGACCGCGTCGTCGGCGGCGTGCGCCACGGCCGCGAGCGCAAGTCGCGCGGCAGGGACGCTCGCGTCGGGCGCGGCCAGGCGCTCGAGCATCGCCAGGGCCGCCTTGCGGTCGGGCGCGCGCGTGAGCGTGCGCTGCAGCAGCGAGTATGTCTCGGGCAGGCGGCGATCGGTGCGCGCCTTGTCTAGCCGCGCGCGAAGCAGCGGCTCGGCGTCCGCGAGCCGTCCGGTGCTGATCCACAGCGACTCGATCGTCTGCGTCGCGATCGGCGAGTTCGGCGACAGCTCGTGCCAGAGTTCGGCCGCGGGCAGGGCGTGGTCGAGCGAGCGCTCGACCAGAGCCAGTTCGGTTGCGCGGCGGGCGAGCCGCGGGTCGCGGGTCTGCCTGGCCATCGACAGGTAGGTTGCGGCGGCGCTGCCCACTTCGCCGCGCTGCGCGGCGATCTCGGAAGCGAGCAGCTGGAACATCAGTTGCGGCGTCAGGTCGACCTGCGGAAGGGCGTCGGCCGCCGGCTCGGCGGTCGCGCGGGCCGATGCATTCTGCGGCGTGGCATCGGCCGCAGATGCGGCTGGCGGCCTCGTCGCTGCGTCGCCGCCGGCCTTGCCGGTGGCCTGGCCGGTACCCGAGGGGGCGGCGCAGGCGCTGGCGAGCAGCGCAGCGGCCGCCAGTACGGCCAGCTTCGGCAGCGTGCGCGGGCGCTCGCCCGCAGCAGCGGTTGCGTGCGCATGTTTCGGCGAGTCGGCCGCCGGGTGCGGTGATTTCATGAGTCGGCGCCAGGTTCCATTAAACTGCCCGACAAGATTACCCGAGCCGGGGCTGGAGCACTTCACGAAGCTGCAGCCGCTCCGGCAATCGCCCGTCCCCGATGCCCGAGCTTCCCGAGGTCGAGGTCGTCCGCCGCGGCCTGCAGCACAGCGTGCTCGGCCGCACCGTCGGTGCGGCCGACGTGCGCGAGTCGCGCCTTCGCTGGCCGGTGCCGCGCGAGTTGCCGCAGACACTGGCCGGTCGCACGCTGCGCTCGGTCGAGCGGCGCGGCAAGTACCTGCTGCTCGGCTTCGACCACGGGGTGCTGATCGTCCACCTCGGCATGTCGGGCAGCCTGCGGTTCCTGTCGCGGCCGCCGCCGCCGTCGCGCCACGATCACGTGGACCTGCCGTTCGAGCACGGCACGCTGCGCTACCACGATCCGCGCCGCTTCGGCGCGATGCTGTGGCACGACGCCGCCCGGGGGCCGGTCCTCGAGCATCCGCTGCTCGCCGGGCTCGGCGTCGAGCCGCTGTCGAACGACTTCGGCGGCGAGATGCTCTACCGGGCGACGCGTGGCCGGCGTGTGTCGATCAAGCAGGCCCTTCTTTCGGGCGAGATCGTCGTCGGAGTCGGCAACATCTACGCGTCCGAGAGCCTCTTTCGCGCCGGCATACGCCCGGGTACCCCCGCGCATCGCGTCGGGCGCGAGCGTTGCGAGCGCCTGGCCTTGGCGATCCGCGCGACGCTGTCCGATGCGATCGCGCGCGGCGGCAGCAGCCTGCGCGATTTCGTCGCCAGCGACGGCGCGAGCGGCTACTTCCAGCTCGACTGCTACGTCTACGGCCGCGCCGGTCAACCCTGCCGCGTCTGTGGCGAGCCGGTTCGCACGCTGCGACAGGCGCAGCGCTCGACGTTCTACTGCCCGCGCTGCCAGCGCTGACCGGCCGCGTTTCGGGCCGGCGTGTCGGGCTGCCGTCTGCCAGCCCAAACCGGCCACAGGGCGGGCCGCGCGAGTCCCCTGCGAAATGATCCACGCTGGCCGCGAATCCCCTGTGCTATTTATCGGTTCGTCAAATCGCACGGGTCGACGAAAGCCGATGGGAGTCCTTGGAGAACAGATTGCCGGATATGGCAGCTGGCGGCGCGAACTGTCCGAGTCCGTGCAGCGTTACGGCCGGTGGCTCACGGACGCCGAGCTTTCGGACGCTGCGCTGCAGGCACGCGTCGACCGGATTGCCGAGCGGCTTGCGAAGGACCGCATCTCGATCGCGTTCGTCGCCGAGTTCTCGCGCGGCAAGTCGGAGCTGATCAACGCGATCTT
>CALMSQ010000345.1:0-11582 GCA_937872345.1 uncultured Burkholderiales bacterium
TACCTCACCACCGTCTCCGACGACCTCGACGGCATCTACGAGGCGATCAAGGAGAACGCGCTGCTGGCCAAGTACGCGGGCGGGCTCGGCAACGACTGGACGCCGGTGCGCGCGCTGGGCTCGCACATCCGCGGCACCAACGGCAAGAGCCAGGGCGTCGTGCCGTTCCTGAAGGTGGTCAACGACACGGCCGTGGCTGTGAATCAGGGCGGCAAGCGCAAGGGCGCCGTCTGCGCCTACCTCGAGACCTGGCACCTCGACATCGAGGAGTTCCTCGAGCTGCGCAAGAACACCGGCGACGACCGGCGGCGCACCCACGACATGAACACCGCCAACTGGATTCCCGACCTGTTCATGAAGCGGGTGATGGAGAACGGCGAATGGACGCTGTTCTCCCCGTCCGACTGCCCGGACCTGCACGACCTGTACGGCAAGGCGTTCGAGGCGGCCTACCTGCGCCACGAGGCGCGAGCCGCCAGCGGCGAGTTGAAGCTGTTCAAGAAGGTGCCGGCGGTGCAGCTGTGGCGGCGCATGCTGTCGATGCTGTTCGAGACGGGCCACCCGTGGATCACGTTCAAGGACGTCTGCAACCTGCGCTCGCCGCAGCAGCACGTCGGCGTGGTGCACAGCTCGAACCTGTGCACCGAGATCACGCTGAACACCAGCGACACCGAGATCGCGGTCTGCAACCTCGGCTCGGTCAACCTGGTCGCGCACATGCGCGAGGAGGGCGGGCGCTGGGTGCTCGATCACGAGAAACTGCGCCGCACGATCCGCACCGCGATGCGGATGCTCGACAACGTCGTCGACATCAACTATTACGCGGTGGGCAAGGCGCGAAACTCCAACCTCAAGCACCGTCCGGTGGGCCTGGGCATCATGGGCTTCCAGGACTGCCTGCACCTGACCCGCACCCCGTTCGCCAGCGCCGAAGCCGTCGAGTTCGCCGACCGGTCGATGGAGGCGGTCTGCTACCACGCCTACTGGGCCTCGACCGAGCTGGCCGAGGAGCGCGGCCGCTATTCGAGCTTCCGCGGCTCGCTCTGGGACCGCGGCATCCTGCCTCACGACACGCTGAAGCTGCTGGCCGGGGAGCGCGGCGGCTACGTCGAGGTCGACACCTCCGAGAGCCTCGACTGGGCGGCGCTGCGCGAGCGCATCCGCCTGCACGGCATGCGCAACTCGAACTGCGTGGCGATCGCGCCCACCGCGACGATCTCCAACATCATCGGCGTGTCGGCGTGCATCGAGCCCACCTACCAGAACCTCTACGTCAAGTCGAACCTGTCGGGCGAGTTCACGGTGGTCAACGACTACCTGGTGCGCGACCTGAAGAAGCTGGGCCTCTGGGACGAGGTGATGATTGCCGACCTGAAGTTCTTCGACGGCTCGCTGGCGAAGATCGACCGCATTCCCGCCGAACTGCGCGCAATCTACGCGACCGCGTTCGAGGTCGACCCGACCTGGCTCGTCGAGTGCGCGTCGCGCCGACAGAAGTGGATCGACCAGGCGCAGTCGCTGAACATCTACATGGCGGGGGCGTCCGGACGCAAGCTGCACGAGACCTACACGCTCGCCTGGCTGCGCGGACTCAAGACCACCTATTACCTGCGCACGCTCGGCGCGACCAGCGCGGAGAAGTCCACCACCGACAAGATCGGGCAGCTCAACGCGGTGTCGGCCGACGGCGCGATGAACGCGGGCTTCTCGTACGCGTCGCAGGCGGCTGCGTCGCAATCCGCGGCGCACGCATCGACGCAGGCATCGGCATCGCCCGGCGCCGCGGGCGATGCGGCTCCGAAGTTCTGCGCGATCGACGATCCGACCTGCGAAGCGTGCCAGTGACCAACCTTCGGCAGTGCCACTTGACACGGTGTGCGAAGCATGTTCGCGCGACGCGATGTGTTGCGTGAACACCGACAAAACGTCGGTCAAGTCAAGCCGAATGTCGCCTGATCGTTGCAAGCAATCCACATGGGCCGTAAGATCCCGCTTGTGAATAACAGCGGGATCTCGCGGCAATACAGGTAGTTACCTGAAAATATTGAAGCGAGACATCAGATGCTGTCCTGGGACGAACCGATTTCCGCCACGCCGGCACGACCGGCGCCAACCAGAACTCCGGGCCTGCCGGCCGATGCTGCATCTGCGCCGGGCCTTGCCGAAATCGCCCTCGCGCCGCAAGCCGTCCCGAGCGCGGCACCGACCGCCGACGACGCGCGCCGCCATGCAGGCTCGCTGGTTTCGCAGAGCGCGCGCCGCGTGCGCGTCGAGGACAAGCGGATCATCAACGGCGGCGCCGACGTCAACCAGCTGGTGCCGTTCAAGTACAAGTGGGCGTGGGAGAAATACCTCGCCACCTGCGCGAACCACTGGATGCCGCAGGAAATCGCGATGAGCCGCGACATCGCGCTGTGGAAGAACCCGAACGGGCTCACCGACGACGAGCGCCGGCTCGTCAAGCGCAACCTCGGCTTCTTCGTCACCGCCGACTCGCTCGCCGCCAACAACATCGTGCTGGGCACCTACCGCCACATCACGGCGCCCGAGTGCCGACAGTTCCTGCTGCGCCAGGCGTTCGAGGAGGCGATCCACACGCACGCCTACCAGTACATCGTCGAGTCGCTCGGGCTCGACGAGGGCGAGATCTTCAACGCGTACCACGAGGTCGCGTCGATCCGCGACAAGGACGAGTTCCTGATTCCGTTCATCGACACGCTGACCGACCCGAACTTCGTCACCGGCACGCCGGAGAACGACCAGAAGCTGCTTCGCTCGCTGATCGTGTTCGCGTGCCTGATGGAGGGGCTCTTCTTCTACGTCGGCTTCGTGCAGATCCTGGCGCTCGGTCGCCAGAACAAGATGACCGGCGCAGCGGAGCAGTACCAGTACATCCTTCGCGACGAGTCGATGCACTGCAATTTCGGCATCGACCTGATCAACCAGATCAAGCTCGAGAACCCGCACCTGTGGACGCCGCAGTTCCGCGACGAAGTGCGCGGCCTGTTCCAGCGCGCGGTCGACCTCGAGTACGCGTACGCCGAGGACACGATGCCGCGCGGCGTGCTCGGCCTGAACGCGCCGATGTTCAAGAGCTACCTGCGGTTCATCGCCAACCGGCGCGCGCAGCAGATCGGTCTCGACCCGATGTTTCCGCAGGAAGAGAACCCCTTCCCGTGGATGAGCGAGATGATCGACCTGAAGAAGGAACGGAACTTCTTCGAGACGCGCGTCATCGAGTACCAGACCGGCGGCGCGCTGGCCTGGGACTGACCAGGCCCCTTGCGCGTCGCAACACAGGATCCGAATTGAGGTCGATCGCAGAACAGAGGAACGAGCAGTCGGCGACGACGACGCGGCACCCGGTGCCGCAGCAGCCTTGTTCCCCCCGCAGCAGCGACCTCGCAGAAACGCCGAGCCTTCGGGCCCGGCGTTTTTTTTGCCCCGAATTCATTAGCGTAGGAACGGCAACACGCTTGCACGATGTTCTTGCGCCGATGAATAGCCCGTACCGGACCCGCCCTCGGGCGGCCAGGCACGGGTTTCCATCATCGTTACATCCTGAGTAAAGGAGATCGTCATGGCAACCGCCAAGAAAGCTGCGAAGAAACCTGCAGCGAAGAAAGCCGCGAAGAAGCCCGCCGCCAAGAAAGCGGTGAAGAAGGCCGCCGCGAAGAAGCCCGCCGCCAAGAAGGCGGTGAAGAAGGCCGCCGCGCGCAAGCCGGCCGCCAAGAAGGGCGCCAAGAAGGCCGCCAAGAAAGCCGCGAAGCGGCCTGCCGCCAAGAAGGCGGTGAAGAAGGCTGCGAAGAAGGCCGTCAAGAAGACCGCGAAGAAGGCCGTCAAGAAGACCGCCAAGAAAGCGGCGAAGAAGGCCGCGAAGAAGCCGGCTGCCAAGAAAGCGGCGAAGAAGAAGGCTGCGAAGAAACCGGCTGCTGCCAAGCCTGCGCCCGCGCCGGCGGCCAAGCCGCTGAACCCGGCCGCTGCGTGGCCGTTCCCGACCGGCAACCGCCCGTAAGCGCTCGCGCTTTCGCTGCGCGCGGCGCCGCCCCGGCGGGGCGGTGCCGCGGCCGATCCAGAGTCCCGCGCGCGTTCGAGAGACGCCGCGGGATTCTTTTTCCTGTGCGAGAATCCTCCGCGATTCCGGATCGGACGGCATGACCCAAGCACTCTGGCTCCTGCTCGACACGCTCGGCAGCCTGCTCGCGACGGCGTGCGTGCTGCGCGCGTACCTGAACTGGCTCGGGCTTGGCCCGCGTAACCAGATCGGGCAGTTCGTCGTCGCCGTCACCGAGTGGATCGTGCGGCCGCTGCGCGGCGTGCTGCCCGCCGCGCGCAAGGGGCCGCGCAGCATCGACTGGGCGAGCCTGGCCGCGGCGCTGGTGCTGGCGCTGGTGCTCGCGATTGCCTACATCATGATCTTCGGGCGCGGCCGGGCGCCGGCCTTCGGCGCGGTGCTCCTGCTGGCGGTCGTCTGGCTGCTCGAGTGGTCGCTGTGGCTGCTCACCGCGCTGGTGCTGCTGCTCGCCGTGCTCTCGTGGGTCAATCCGCACGCGCCCATCGCGCCGACGATCGACGCGCTGACCCAGCCCTTCCTGTCCCCGATCCGCCGCTTCGTGCCCCTGATCGGGGGCGTCGACCTGTCGCCGCTGGTGCTGATCCTGCTGCTTCAGCTGGCGCTCACGATGCTGAAGTCGATCGTGCCGTCGTTCATGGCGATGGCGTCGATCGTGCCGCCGTTCGTGGCGATGGCTGCCTGAGCGGCGCCGCTGCGCGGAATCCGGCGGCCAGACGCCGCGTGGACGAGCCCCTTCCCTCCTGGCTCACCGGCTCTGCGGGCGCGTGGCGGATCCGCGTCGCGGCCCAGCCGGGCGCCGCGCGATCCGAAGTGGTCGGCGAGCACGACGGCTGCCTGAAGCTGCGCGTGGGCGCGCCGCCCGTGGACGGCCGCGCCAACGAGGCGATCGTTCAGTTCCTGGCCGAGCGGCTGGGCGTGCCCAGGCGCGCCGTCCGGCTGGTGGCCGGGCCGGGCGGCCGTCGCAAGGTGTTCGAAGTGTCGGCGCCGCTCGCGGCCGCCGCGGTCGTGGCGCTGCTTTACCAGGGCGCGCGGCCGTAGGCCTGCGCGAAGCGTCGCGCCACTTCGTCTCGATCGACGCGGTGGTTCTGTGCACCCTGGTGCTCGATCTTGATCGCGCCCATCACGCTGCCCAGCCGCGCGGCGTCGACCCAGCTCGCGCCGTTCGCGAGCGCGTACAGCAGCCCGCCGCGGTAGGCGTCGCCGCAGCCCGTCGGATCGACCGCGCGCGAGATCGCCGCCGGTGCGACCTCGGTCATGCGGCCTGGTTCGTAGACGCGCGAGCCCTCGGCGCCGCGGGTCACGATCAGCGCCTGCACGCGCTCGGCGATCTGCGGCTCGCTCCAGCCGGTGCGCTCGACCAGCAGCGAGGCCTCGTAGTCGTTGACCGCGACTGCGGTGGCCGTCGCAATGAATCCGCGCAGCGCCTCGCCGTCGAACATCGGCAAGCCCTGGCCTGGGTCGAAGACGTAGGGCACGCCGGCCTGCACGAATTCGCGCGCGTGCTGCAGCATCGCGTCGCGCCCGTTCGGCGCCACGATGCCGAACGCGGCAGGCTCTCCGGCGCGCTGCGCCGCCGTTGCCGACACGGCGTGCGCGTCGGACATCGCGCCCGGGTGGAACGCGATGATCTGGTTGTCGGAGAGGTCGGTCGTGATGAACGCCTGCGCGGTGTAGTGCTCGTCGAGTCGCCTCACCTGCGACACGTCGATGCCCAGCGCCGACAGGCGCGCGAGGTAGTCGTCGCCGTCGCGGCCGATCGTCGCGAGCACCACGGGGTGGCCGCCGAGCCCGCCCAGGTTGTAGGCGATGTTGGCCGCGCAGCCCCCGTATTCGCGCTTGAGCCTGGGCGCAAGGAAGGCGACGTTGAGCATGTGCACCCGGTCGGGAAGGATGTGGTCCTTGAAGTGGCCTTCGAACACCATGATCGTGTCGTAGGCGACCGAGCCGCTGATCAGGACGCGTCGTGACATCGTGACTCCCGGGGAGCTATGGATAGAAGAGGATGACCGAGTAGCCGGCCGGCTGCAGGTCGTTGGCCTCGAGCGCCAGCCGCACCGGCCATTCGGCGCGCGGCGGCAGGCCCTCGCCACCGCGCGACTCGCGCAGGTAGTCGTCTGGGCCGAGCACCTTGCGCACCAGCACGCGGTTGGCCGAGTCGGTCAGGGTGAGCTGCATCGACGGCCATTGCACCCCGTAGTCGGCACGGTTGCGAAGCAGCGCCGACATCGCGAGTACGCCGGGCGACGCGGAAGCCTGCAACTCGAACGACTCGATGGTCAGCGACTCGAGGTCGCGCGGTAGGCCGACGCGCAGGCCGAACGGGGCGAGCACCGCCGACATCGCCGGCGCGAGGGCCGGCAGCCGTGCGGCGATCATCGAGCGCTGCGCGATCGTCCACTGCAGGCCGAGCAGCAGCGCCAGCAGCGTCGCCCCGACCAGTGCGATCGGGCCGTGCCGGTCGATGAAGCCGACCCCGCGGCGCCCCGACGAGAAGTAGTCGATGGCCGCCTCGTCCTCGTCGTGGGCCGCGTCGCGGCTGAATCCGGCGACGTGCCGTGCGCCCGCGTCGCGCGCCGCGGGTCCGATCGACGGGCCGGGCAGGGCGGTCACCGGCGAGCCGGCCGCCAGCGCCGAACGATCCCGGCTCGCGGCCGCGGCCGGAAGGTCGTCGTGAACCTCGACGTCGATGAAGCCGCCGGGCGTCGTCGCGGTCAGCGACTCGATCTCGTCGCGGTCGTCGCCCGCTGCCAGGTCGCTGGTCGAACCGGGGCCCCACGCCACGATCTCGTCGCCGGCGCTGTCGGTCGGCGGGCGCGATGCGTCGTGCGCCGCGCCGGCCCCGGTCTCGGGCGCCGCCTCGGCCGGGAGTGCGGCGTCGGCCGGGGGTGCAGCGTCGGCCGGGAGTGCGGCGTCGGCCGGGGGTGCAGCGTCGGTCGGGAGCGCGGCGTCGGTCGGGAGCGCGGCGTCGGTCGGGAGCGCGGCGTCGGTCGGGAGCGCGGCGTCGGTCGGGAGCGCAGCTTCGATCTCGGGCGACCCCACGTCGGGCGCGATGGCGCCGGCGTCGGACACGGCCACGGGCGCGTCGGTTCCCCAGTCGATCTCGATACCCGGCCATCGGGCCTCTTCGGATCCTACGGGCTCGATCTGCGATTCCCCCGGCTCCGGCAGGGGGCTCGCCTCGAACGCGAGCAGATCCAGATCGGTCGTGCCGACGATCGGCGCAGCTTCCACGACGTCGTCGGGCAGGCGCTCGCCCCGCGCGGCGTCGTCAGGCGCCGGCGCTTCGCCGGGCAGGCGGCGTCCGGCGCCGTCCGTCGCCGCAGGCGTGGCGAGGATCGTCTCGGGCAGGAAGAACGCGGTCTTCAGGTCGTCGCCCGCGGGCTGCGCCGCAGCGCTGCCCGGCGCGGGCTCGGCCCGATTCGACTCGTCGACGTATCGCAGGAAGTCGATCCCCGAAAACACGTGCTGGCATGCGCCGCAGCGGACCAGGCCACGACGCAGCTTCAACTGGTCGGGCACCACCTTGAAGCTGGTCTTGCACTGGGGGCAGGTGGTCGCGAGCGCCATCGTTGTCGTCGAGTCAGCGGGGAAGTCGCGCGGTCGTCGCGCGTGCGATGCCGATCATGACCGGCGCACCCCGGCCAGACAAGTCCAGCCATCGAGCGAGCGCCACGCTTCGAGCGCGATGGCCGGATAGCACTGCGCGATTCCCGCGGCCTGGCGGTCGAGCAGGCCGGCGAGCACGAGGTGCCCGCCCGGCGCGACGAGCCCGGAGAGCAGGGGTGCCAGGATCCGCAGCGGATTGGCGAGGATGTTGGCGACCACGACGTCGGCCGGTGCAGGGCGCGGGTCGGTCGTCGCGCGGATGTCCAGCGTCACCGCGTTGACGGCGGCGTTGCGTCGCGCGCTGTCGAGCGCCTGCGCGTCGATGTCGATCGCGCAGACACTGGTCGCGCCGAGCCGGGCTGCGGCGATCGCCAGGATGCCGGACCCGCAGCCGTAGTCGATCACGCGCTCGCCGCCGCGCAAGTGCTCGTCGAGCCACTCGAGGCACAGCCGGGTGGTCGGATGGCTGCCGGTGCCGAATGCGAGCCCCGGGTCGAGCACGATCGCGTGCCGTCCGTCGATCGAGCGCGCCGCCTGCGGGGCGGCCCCCTGGTCGGGCAGGTGCCACGACGGAGTGATCCACAACCTTCGCCCGACCGGAATCGGCGCGAACTGCGATTGCGTGGCCTGCACCCAGTCCTGGTCGGGCACCTCGCGCAGCTCGAAGCGGACCGGGGGCTTTCGCGCGCAGATCGCGCCCGCGCGCTCGAGCAGCGCAGGCGCGTCGATGCCGGCGTCCACGAGGGCGGCCAGCCTCGTGCGCAGCCAGCCGCCGGCGGGTGCCGGCTCGCCGGGCTCGCCGAAGATCGGGGCCTCGTCGACCGACTCGGCGTCGGCGTCCTCGGCCTGCACCGACGCCGCGCCGGCCTCGAGCAGCGCGTCCGACCAGGCCTCCACCGCGTCGCGTTCGACGACGAATACGATCTCCGACCACATCAGCGTGTCGCGCCCCCCGGTTCGCGCGCCGCGCAGGCCGCCGTCAGGCGCCGCGCAGCGCGAGTTTCTGCTCGAGGTAGTGGATCGACGTGCCGCCGCTCACGAAGCGCGCGTCGGCGAGCAACTCGCGGTGCAGCGCGAGATTGGTCTGGATGCCTTCGACCGCCATCTCGGACAGCGCGATCCGCATGCGCCGGATCGCCTGGTCGCGCGTGTCGCCGTACGCGATCAGCTTGCCGATCATCGAGTCGTAGTTCGGCGGCACGAAGTAGTTCGTGTACGCGTGCGAGTCGACGCGGATGCCGGGCCCGCCCGGCGGATGCCAGGCGGTGATCCGCCCCGGCGACGGCGTGAACTTGTACGGATCCTCGGCGTTGATCCGGCACTCGATCGCGTGGCCCTTGATCACGATGTCGCGCTGCCGGAAGCGCAGCTTCTCGCCGGCGGCGATGCGGATCTGCTCCTGGACGATGTCGATGCCGGTGATGAGCTCGGTGACCGGGTGCTCGACCTGCACCCGCGTGTTCATCTCGATGAAGTAGAACTCGCCGTTCTCGTACAGGAATTCGAAGGTGCCCGCGCCACGGTAGCCGATCTTGCGGCAGGCGTCGGCGCAGCGCGCGCCGATGCGGTCGAGCAGGCGCCGGCTGATGCCCGGCGCCGGCCCCTCCTCGATGATCTTCTGGTGCCGGCGCTGCATCGAGCAGTCGCGCTCGCCGAGGTAGACGGCGCTGCGGTACTCGTCGGCGAGCACCTGGATCTCGATGTGCCTCGGGTTCTCGAGGAATTTCTCGAGGTAGACCGAAGCGTTGTTGAACGCGGCCTGCGCCTCGGCGCGCGTCATCGCGACCGCGTTGAGCAGGGCCGCTTCGGTGTGCACCACGCGCATGCCGCGCCCGCCGCCGCCGCCGGCGGCCTTGATGATGACCGGGTAGCCGACGGCGCGGGCGATCCGAACCACTTCCTTCTGGTCTTCGGGCAGCGCGCCCTCGGAGCCCGGCACCACCGGCACGCCGGCCTTGGTCATCGCTTCCTTGGCCGACACCTTGTCGCCCATCAGGCGGATCGACTCGGGCCGCGGGCCGATGAAGACGAAGCCGCTCTTCTCGACGCGTTCGGCGAAGTCGGCGTTTTCCGACAGGAAGCCGTAGCCAGGATGGATCGCCTCCGCGTCGGTGACCTCGGCCGCACTGATGATGGCCGGCACGTTCAGGTAGCTGTCGCGCGAGGCGGGCGGCCCGATGCAGACCGACTCGTCGGCCAGCTTGACGTACTTCGCTTCGGTGTCGGCCTGCGAGTGCACGACCACCGTCTTGATGCCGAGCTCGCGGCACGCGCGCTGGATGCGCAGCGCGATCTCGCCACGATTGGCGATCAGCAGCTTCTCGAACATGTCACTCGATCGCGAACAGCGGTTGCCCGAATTCCACCGGCGAGCCGTTGTCGACCAGCACCGCCTTGATCGTGCCGCTCTTGTCGGCCTCGATCTCGTTCATCAGCTTCATCGCCTCGATGATGCACAGCGTGTCGCCTTCCTTGACCTGGCTGCCCACCGACACGAAGGGATCCGCGCCCGGCTGCGCGGAACGATAGAAAGTGCCGACCATCGGCGACTTGACCAGGTGCCCGGCCGGCGCTTCGGGCGCGGGGGCGGCCGGCGCGGCGGGGCCCGGCGCGCCAGGGGCCGCGGCCGCGGCGACCGGCGCGGGGCCGGCGACCGCGGGCGCCGCGACCTGCATCGGCGCCTGCATCATCACCGGGGCGGCCTGGCTCTTGACGATGCGTACCTTGCCGTCGCCTTCGGTGATCTCGAGTTCGGAAATGCCCGATTCGGCCACCAGGTCGATCAGGGTCTTGAGCTTGCGCAGGTCCATGGATTCAGCCTTTTCTCGGGGAACGCCGTCGCGCGGCCGTCGCCTCGCCGGTGCGCAGCGACTCGATCGCGGCCTGCACGGCGAGCCGGTACCCGATCGGGCCCAGGCCGACGACGACGCCTGCCGCCAGGTCGGACAGGTACGAGTGATGCCGGAACGGTTCGCGGCGATGGATGTTCGACAGGTGCACTTCGATGAACGGCACGCCCGCCGCTGCCAGCGCGTCGCGCAGCGCGACGCTGGTGTGGGTGAACGCGGCCGGGTTGATCACGATGAAGTCCACGCCGGCGCCGCGCGCCGACTGGATCCGGTCGACCAGCGCGCCTTCGTGATTGCTCTGGAAACTCTCGAGCCGAAGACCGTGTGCCTTGGCGACCTTGGCCAGGTCGGCGTCGATCTGCGCGAGCGTGGTCGTCCCGTAGACGCCGGGTTCGCGCTCGCCGAGCAGGTTCAGGTTCGGGCCATGGATGACCCAAAGCAGTCTTGACATTCGAAAATCGGTGAAGTTAGGCGTAGTTGGGCGAAATTGTGCGCCTTTATACGCCTATTCGGATCGCAGCGCCAGTGGCCCGGCGCCGCGTGGGGTTGCCGGGATCGGCCGCGTCAGAGGACGCGAAGAACCGCTTCACGCAACTCGGCAGCCTTGAAGCGCCCGAGGGTGCGCCACGCGATGCGTCCGTCCCGCCCCACCACGACCGTGAACGGCAGGGCCCCGGCGGTGTTGCCGAGGCGGCGGACCAACTCGAGCCCGCTCGTGCCAGCGACCACCAAAGGATAACTCATCGGCGTCTTGCGTGAAAATTGACTGATGTTGGCGGCCGAATCGATGCCGATGCCGACGATGCGCAGGCCGCGGTCGCGAAACTCGCCGTCGAACGTCGAAAGCTCGGGCATCTCCTCCACGCAGGGCGGGCACCAGGTGGCCCAGAAGTTCACGACGGCCGGCTGCCCGCGCAGCGCGGCCAGCGCGGTGGGCGCGCCGTGGGCGTCGGGCAGCGTAAGCCCGTACAGCAACTCGATCGCGGCGCTGTCGGCATCGCCGATCGCATAACGCCGCGACGCGACCCAGGCGCCGAAGCCGCCGAAGGCGA
>CALMSQ010000346.1:0-5580 GCA_937872345.1 uncultured Burkholderiales bacterium
GACAAGAACATCTCGTCGTGCCTGCGGGTGATCTGCCTGAAGTACCTGAACATCTACGCCGCGGCCGGGGCCTGATCCGCCGCCCTTCGGTCCCGCCGCGGCCCGGCTGCCCGGCGCCCACTCGTGGCACTTTGCGCGGAACCGAGCGCCCGCGCCGTTGATCCAGATCAACGGCCGGCGGGCACGCCAACCGCCGGAACCGGCGGGTTACCATCGCGCTTTTCGAGCGCCGGCAGCGCCCCGCCGCCGGCGCGGCCACGAACCCATGGAGGAGAAGATGCTGCCCAAACGAATGGCCGCCGCCGTTGTCCTGGCCGTCGCCGCGTCCGCCGCCACGACCGCTGGCGCCCAGGAGGCAACGCTGCGCGCCGTCAGTTCGTTCCAGGAAGGCACCGCGTTCGCGAAGCCCTTCGAGGAATTCATCGAGAAGGTGAATGCCGACGGCAAGGGGATCGTCCGCATCACGTACGTCGGCGGGCCCAAGGCGATGCCCCCGTTCGAAGTCGGCAACGCGGTGAAGTCCGGCGTCGTCGACGTCGCGAACGTGACCAGCGCGTTCTACACGAACCTGATGCCCGAAGCCGAGGCGCTGAAGCTGGCCACGCGCACCATCCAGGAACAGCGCCAGAACGGCGCGTGGGAGTACTTGAACAAGCTCCACAACGAGAAGCTCAACGCCTGGTACCTGGCGCGAACCGGTGACGGCGTTCCGTTCCACCTCTACCTGAACAAGCCGATCGACAAGGCCGACCTGAAGGGCCTGACGATCCGCGTCACTCCGATCTATCGCGCCTTCTTCACCGAACTCGGCGCGAACCTGGTGCAGACGGCCCCGGGCGAGGTCTACACCGCGCTCGAGCGCGGCGTCGTCGACGGCTACGGCTGGCCGATCCAGGGCATCTTCGACCTCGGCTGGCAGGAGAAGACGAAGTTCCGCGTCGATCCCGGCTTCTACCAGGTCGACGTGAACATCCTGGTGAACCTCGACCGCTGGAAGAAGCTGAGCGACGCGCAGCGCGCCGTCCTGACGAAAGCGGCGCAGTGGGTCGAGGAGCGCAACGCTCGCAACGTCTCGCTCAACGCCGCCGAAATCAAGCGCCAGGGCGAGGCGGGCATCAAGGCGATCACGTTGTCCGGGGCCGAACTCGCCAGGTGGAACGCCACGGCGCAGGACGCGGGGTGGGCCTACGTGAAGAAGATCGCGCCGCAGCACGCGGACGAACTGCGCAAGCTCCTGACGAAATAGGGCACGCCGTGCGCGTCTACGAGCGCGTGCTCGGCCTGTGCGGGCTGCTCGCCGGCGTGGCGTTCGCGCTCATGGCGGTAGCCACGGCCTGGGACGTGTTCGCCCGCAACGTGCTGGGCACGAGCGTGCGCGGCCTGGTCGACGTCGTCGAGTACGGCCTGCTCGGGGCCACGTTCCTGGCCGCGCCGTGGGTGCTTCGCCAGGGCGGGCACGTCCAGGTCGACTTCGTGGTCACGGCGCTCGCGCCGGCGCCCAGGCGCTGGGTGCAGCGCCTCGCCGACCTGGTCGGCCTCGCGGCCAGCCTCGTCCTGCTGGCCTGGTCGGCCCGCGTGACGTTCGAGGCCTGGCAGCAGGGCAGCATGGTGCTCAAGGCGATCGTGTTCCCGGAGTGGTGGGCGTTCGCGATCATGCCGCCGTCGGCGCTGCTGCTCGCGCTCGAGTTCGTGCGCCGCCTCGCGACGCGCGAGCGGCCGGCGTCGGCACCCGATCTCTGACCGCCCGGGGGAGCGCGCAACGATGGCCTGGACCGACGCGCTGGTGCTCCTGCTCGGCCTGCTGTGCGCGCTGCTGATGATCGGCCTGCCGGTGGCCTTCGCGTTCTTCGCGGTCAACATCGTCGGGGCGCTGGTGTTCCTCGGCGGCGACGCCGGACTCGCGCAGATGGTCCGCAACTCGGCCACCGCGCTGACCAACTACTCGCTCGCGCCGATCCCGCTGTTCATCCTGATGGGCGAGATCCTGTTGCACAGCGGCGTCGCGTTCCGGGCGATCAACGCCATCGAGAAGCTGATCGCGCGGGTGCCTGGCCGCATGCCGATCGTCAGCGTCGTCGGCGGCACCGTGTTCGCCGCGCTGTCGGGTTCGTCGATGGCCAATACCGCGATGCTCGGCAGCGCGCTGCTGCCCGAGATGCTGCGTCGCGGCTACGACCCGCGCATCGCGATGGGCCCGATCATGGCCACCGGCGGCATCGCGATGCTGATCCCGCCGTCGGCGCTGGCGGTGCTGCTCGGCAGCCTTGCCGGCATGTCGATCTCGAAGCTGCTGATCGCGGGCGTGCTTCCGGCACTGCTGATGGCGACGCTCTTCATCGGCTACATCGTCGCGGTCTGCGTGCTCGACCCGTCCAGGGCGCCGCGCGACGACGCGCCGGCCGCGCGGGGCTGGGCGCGGCTGCGTCCGTTCGTGGTCGACGTGCTGCCGCTGTCAGCGATCTTCTTCGCGGTCGTCGGCAGCCTGGTTGCCGGCATCGCGACGCCGACCGAGTCGGCGGCGCTGGGCTGCATCGCGTCGGCGCTGGCCGCGGCGGGCTACCGGGCGCTCGATCGACGCAACCTCGTGTTGTCGCTGACCGAAACCGCGAAGATCAGCGTGATGATCCTGTTCATCATCGTCGCGTCGATCACCTTCGCCCAGATCCTGGCGTTCTCGGGGGCGACCAACGGCCTGGTGTCGCTGGTGTCGGCGTCCGGACTCACGCCGTTCCAGATCGTCCTGGCGATGGTGCTGGTGCTGCTGTTCCTGGGCTGCTTCGTCGACCAGGTGAGCATGCTGATGATCACGGTGCCCTTCTTCATTCCGCTGGCGAAGGCGGTCGACATCGACCTGCTGTGGCTGGGCGTGCTGTACCTGCTGACGATGGAGATCAGCTTCCTCACGCCGCCGTTCGGCCTGCTGCTTTTCGTGATGAAGGGCGTCGCGCCGCCCGGCATCACGCTGGGCACCGTGTATCGCGCCGCGATGCCGTTCCTGCTGCTGGAGCTGCTGGTCCTCGGGGTCCTCGTCCTGTTCCCGGGATTCGGCACCTGGCTGCCCGAACTGCTGGTCCGATAGGCGCCGCGCCGCGCCGCGGCGCTCAGAGCGGCCTGAAACGCTGCGCGTACAGCCGGCTGACCGCGAGCGGGCGCTGGAGCCCGCGCACGCGCACCCAGGTGCGGCCGGCCTCGTCGCGGGTCGCCGACTCGATCGCCGACGCGCGCACGACGGTGCCACGATGGACCTGCCAGAACTCGTCCGGGTCGAGTTGCGGCTGCAACTCCTTCAGCGGCACGCGGATCGGCGTCTCGCCGGCGGCGGTGACGACCAGCACGTACTTGTCGGCGGCTTCGAAGGCCAGGACCTCGTCGACCGGGATCATCCGCACGGTCTGGCCGACGCCCGCCGGGATCAGCCGCAGCCGCGGCCGCGCGGGCGCGGCGTGCGCGGCCAGCAGGCGGCGCAGCGACTCGAGCGCATCCTCGCCGGGTCCGGCCGTGCGTGCGGCAGCGACCGCAGGCGCCAACGCGCCGGTCACCGGCGACGCGGTCGCAGTCCCGTTCGCGCGCAAGGCCAGCATCGAACGCAGCCGCGTGCAGGTCCGCGCCAGGCGCTCCGGCTCGACCGGCTTGAGCAGGTAGTCGACCGCGGCGCGCTCGAAGGCCTCGATCGCGTACTGGTCGTAGGCGGTCACGAAGACCAGCAGCGGGAACGGCGCGTCGGCGGGCCACTCGTCCGCCAGCGCCTCGGCCGCCTCCAGCCCGCTCTGCCCGGGCATCCGGATGTCGAGGAACAGCACGTCGGGCCGCTGCGCCAGCGCGGCGCGCACCGCGGACGCGCCGTCGCCGACGACCCCGGCGATCGAGAGCTCGGGCCAGGCCTGCCGCAGCCCGTCCTGCAGCGCCTGCGCCAGCAGCGGCTCGTCCTCGGCGATGAGCGCGCGGGCGTTCATGCGGGCAGCGGCAGCGTGAGCGAGATTCGCGTGCCGCCCCCGGGGCCGGCCTCGGCACGCAGTTGCGCGGCCGGCCCGAATGCGGTGGCCAGGCGCTCGCGCACCTGCTCGAGGCCGAAGCCGCCGCCGTCGCGCGGCGACCGCGCATCGCGCGAGGCATCCAGCCCGAGGCCGTCGTCGTCGACCGTCAGGCGCACCGTGTCGCCATCCCGATGCGCGGCCACGGTGACGCTTCCACCCTCGACCTTGGGCTCGAGCCCGTGCCGGATCGCGTTCTCGACCAGCGGCTGCAGCAGCAGCGCCGGCACCGGCACGACGGCCAGCTCCTCGGGCAGTTCGAGACGGTAGCGCAGCCGGCTGCCCATCCGGACCGCCATCAACTCGAGGTAGTCGCGCAGGCGCTCGAATTCGGCCGCCATCGAGTGGCTGCCGGTTCGCGACGCGGCGAGCGTGGCGCGCAGGAACGCGATCAGCCGGTCGAGCATCCGCTGGGCGGCGGGCGGATCCGCCGCGATCAGCACGCGCAGGTTGGCCAGCGTGTTGAACAGCATGTGCGGCTCGAGCTGGGCTTCGAGCAGGCGCAGGCGGGCCTCGCTCGCCTGCCGTTGCGCCGCCTCGGCGCGGGCGTGCGCTTCCGCGAGCGACTGGCGGCTGGAGAAGTAGAAGACGCCGAGCGCGCCCAGCGAGATCGACATCAGCAGCACGCCGACCGCGCTTCGCGGCGCCTGCGCCCAGTAGACGGCGGTCGAGCCGCCGGTCAGCAGGTCGGCGAGCAGGGTTCCGAAGAAGTAGCCGCCGATGGTGCCCGCCACGGTGAGCAGCAGCAGCGCGCGCCGCCCGATCGGTCCACCGCGGCGCAGCAACAGGCGCGTCCCGTCGATCAGCAGCCAGATCGACGTGCCGATGCAGTGCGAATAGACCAGGTTGGCGCCGAAACCATGCCGCTGCGAACCGAACGCAGTGAGCGCCACCGCAACCACCGTGTTCAGCGCGGCGACCACCAGCGCGCGCGGCAGCAAGAGGACGATCGGCGAAGAAGAAGACGGCATCGCGATAGTGTAGGGCAGCCGTGCTGCAGGGCGACCGCCAGTGCGGCGATGGCCGTCGCGTCGGCGGCCGATGGCTGGCCCGCGACCGCTCAGGAAAGGCCGCCGCGACGGTCGCGCGCGCGCAGCGCTTCGCGTTCGCGCGCGAGCAGCGCCTCGAACAGCCCGCCGCCGGGCAGCGCCAGCGTCACGATCGCCGCATGGATCGCCAGGCCCAAACCCCATCCCAGCATCGGGTACCAGGCCCAGCGCGCGCCTGCGCTCCGCGAGTCGAGTACCAGCAGGCCCAGGTTGACGACGAGATAGACTGCCGCGTGGACGTACAGGCCGAGCTTGACCCCCGCGCGCCGTCGCGCCAGCCGTTCGATCGGGTCCGTTTTCGAGAGGTCGTGCATCGCATCCTCCATCGGGTTCAGATCAGGCCCAGCGCGTGGTGCCACAGCAGCTGCCCGAGGTAGCGACCTGGCAGCAGCGCGAACAGGCCGGCACCGACGCAGCCGCCCAGGTAGGTGATCCACATGGCCCGGCGATGATCCTGGATGCGCCGATGGCTGACGTACCAGAGCGCGCCGCCGATGCCG
>CALMSQ010000347.1:0-5576 GCA_937872345.1 uncultured Burkholderiales bacterium
GCGTGCCGATTGCGGTCAGTCCCGGATCGCGCCGAGCTCGCGGCGGATCGAGGCGATGTTGCCCTCGGAGCGGCCGATGTCGTCCTTGAGGCGTTGCACCCGGTCGAGGTACTTCTGGTAGTTGCGCTCGTCGCCGAGTCGATCGGGCTCGCCGTTCTTGTAGACCGCCTTCAGCTCGGCCAGGCGCGTCTCTTCCTTCCTGAGCTCGTCTTCGAGGATGCGGCGCCGCTCGCTGTCGCGCTCGCGCTGCGTCGACGCGTCGACCTTCGGAAAGCCGTTGGGGCTCGGGCGCGCGGCGCTGCCTGCCTGTCCGGCTCCCGCAGCGGGCCTGGCTGCCGGCAGCTTCGGCGCGGGAATCGTCGTGAGCGGCGCGAGGTCGATCTGGCGGCAGTTGCGGCCGTTGGGCGTACCCTGGTACACCGGCACCCCGCTGTCGGACTCGCAACGATAGACCTCGGCCGAGGCCGGCGCAGCCAGGCACAGGCCCGCGACGGCGAGGCCGGCCGCGCGGAGGGTCATTGCGAATCGGTGCGATTTCATGGTGCAGGCGAAAGTCCGGGGCCAGTGTAAGTCAGCATGCACGGCGATTCAAACCAGACGAACGGCCGACCGATCTGCGGAGCGCAGGACCCGACCTGCGCCCTCCGGCGCACCGCCCGTCGCCGCCCCAATGAAAACGGGGCGGTCGCCCGCCCCGTTGACGCTGTTGGCCGGACCAGCCGGTCACAGGCTGTAGTACATGTCGAACTCGACCGGGTGGGTGGTCATGCGGAAGCGCGTGACCTCTTCCATCTTCAGCTCGATGTACGCGTCGATCATGTCGTTGCTGAACACGCCGCCGCGGGTGAGGAACTCGCGATCCTTGTCGAGGTAGTCGAGCGCCTGGTCGAGCGACGAGCAGACGGTCGGGATCTTCGCTTCCTCTTCGGGCGGCAGGTCGTACAGGTTCTTGTCGGCCGCCTCGCCCGGATGCATCTTGTTCTGCACGCCGTCCAGCCCCGCCATCATCAGCGCGGCGAACAGCAGGTACGGGTTCGCGGTCGGGTCGGGGAATCGCACCTCGATGCGACGGCCCTTCGGGTTGCTCACGTACGGAATGCGGATCGACGCCGAGCGGTTGCGCGCCGAGTAGGCGAGCTTGACCGGCGCCTCGAAGCCCGGCACCAGCCGCTTGTACGAGTTGGTGCCCGGGTTGGCGATCGCGTTGAGCGCGCGCGCGTGCTTGATGATGCCGCCGATGTAGTACAGCGAGAAGTCCGACAGCCCGGCGTACTTGTCGCCGGCGAACAGGTTCTGGCCGTCCTTCCAGATCGACTGGTGCACGTGCATGCCCGACCCGTTGTCGCCGACGATCGGCTTGGGCATGAAGGTGGCGGTCTTGCCGTAGCTGTGCGCGACGTTGTGGATCACGTACTTCATCGCCTGCAGCCAGTCGGCGCGCTGCACCAGCGTCGAGAACTTCGTGCCGATCTCGTTCTGGCCGGCGCCGGCCACCTCGTGGTGGTGCACCTCGACCGGGATCCCCATCTGCTCGAGGATCAGGCACATCTCGGAACGCATGTCCTGGAACGAGTCGACCGGCGGCACCGGGAAGTAGCCGCCCTTGACCGCCGGACGATGCGCGAGGTTGCCGCCCTCGATGTCCTTGCCGCTCGACCACGACGCCTCCTCGGAATTCACCTTCACGAAGCAGCCCGACATGTCGACGTTCCACGTCACCGAGTCGAAGATGAAGAACTCGGGCTCGGGGCCGAAGTACGCGGTGTCGCCGATGCCGGTCGACTTCAGGTACGCCTCGGCGCGCTTGGCGAGCGAACGCGGGTCGCGAGCGTAGCCCTTGCCGTCGGACGGCTCGACCACGTCGCAGGTCATGATCAGCGTGGCTTCCTCGCGAAACGGATCCATGTTGGCCGTGGCCGGATCCGGCACGAGCAGCATGTCCGACGCCTCGATGCCCTTCCAGCCGGCGATCGACGAACCGTCGAAGGCGTGACCCGACGTGAACTTGTCTTCGTCGAACATCTTGGTCGGCACCGAAACGTGCTGCTCCTTGCCGCGGGTGTCGGTGAAGCGCAGATCGACGAACTTCACTTCGTTGTCGGCGATCATCTTCATCACGTCTTTGACGCTGGCCATTCTGGAATTCTCCTGGTCACGAGGGTCGAGGGTGGTTGGCGACTGCGCCCTGCCCGGCTCACGGCTGTGAGGATGGCGAACGCGCGATTCTCGGCTGTTTCAGCCTCCGACTCAAACTAGCAGGTTCCGTGCCATGGCCGGAACTCGGCACACGGGTTCTGCAGGCGTCTTGCACCGCAGTGCAGCGCGGGAGCACGGGTCTGCGCACCGCCCTGGTGCGCACCACATTTGTGCGTCCACCGACTGAACGCCCCACTTTGGTGCTTCGGCATTACCTGGCGTCTATGTCAGTCTTTCGACCCAGGCTCGGACGCGGCCGGCGCGTCCGGCCAACGCCAGGCCGCGAACCGCTCGCGCAGGCGCGACTTCCAGAACTTCCCGGTCGACGTCCGGGGCACGGCGTCGATGAACTCGAAGGCATCGGGCAGCTGCCAGCGCGCGAACTTCGGCGCCAGGAACACGCGCAGTTCGGCGGCGCTCACCGCGGCGCCCGGCTTCGTCACCACGCACGCCAGCGGCCGCTCGGTCCACTTCGGGTGCGCGATCGCAATCACTGCGGCTTCGGCGACGGCGGGGTGCGCCATGATCGCGTTCTCCAGGTCGACCGAGCTGATCCACTCCCCGCCCGACTTGATCAGGTCCTTGGTGCGATCGGCGATGCGGACGTAGCCGTTCGCG
This sequence comes from uncultured Burkholderiales bacterium, assembly GCA_937872345.1. Classification (GTDB taxonomy): domain Bacteria; phylum Pseudomonadota; class Gammaproteobacteria; order Burkholderiales; family Burkholderiaceae_E; genus Zeimonas. The sequence goes on from CALMSQ010000347.1 coordinate 2,815, forward strand.
TCGATCGCGGCGACGTCACCCGTGCGCAGCCAGCCGTCCGCGGTGAACTTGTCGGCGCCGGGCGCCTCGCCGTGATACGAGCCGGTGATGAACGGGCCGCGCACCTGCAGTTCGCCGACGTCGCGTCCGTTCCAGGCGCAGGCGCCTTCGTCGCCCATGATGCGCACCTCCACCAGCGGCCCGGGCACCCCGGCCATGGCCTTGCGCGCGAACCACTCGTCGTCGCTCAGCCGCCCGCGCAGCTCGGGCTTCTCGAAGAAGAGCGACCCCATCGGCGAGGTCTCGGTCATGCCCCAGCCCTGAGCAAGGTGGATCCCCTGTCGCGCGAACTGGCGGATCAGCGCCTCGGGGACGGCCGCGCCGCCCACCATGCTGCGCATGCCGGTCGGCAGGCGCCACCGGCCCGGGTGGGCCTCGAACGTCTGGATCAGCGCCAGCCAGATCGTCGGCACGCCCAGCGTCAGCGTCGGCGGCTCCTGCTGCATCAGGTCGAGCAGGTCCTCGGGATGCAGGTGCGGTCCCGGAAAGACCAGCTTCGACCCGAGCATCACGGCCGCGTACGGAATGCCCCACGAGTTCGCGTGGAACATCGGCGTGACCGGGATCACCACGTCGCGCGAGGACAGCGCCACGTAGTCGGGCAGCGCGCAACTGAGCGAGTGCAGCACCGTCGAGCGGTGCGAGTAGACGACGCCCTTCGGCTTGCCGGTCGTGCCCGACGTGTAGCACATCGCCACCGGGTCATCCTCGTGGTGGTCGGCGTACTCGAAGTCGGTCGGCGCGTGGGCGAGCAGCGCCTCGTAGTCGTCGATGGCCGGCTCGCCGCCGTGCGGATCGCCGGCGCTCGCGGGCACCTGGGCTCCCGAGAACGGGAACACGATGACCCGCTCGAAGCGATGGTGCGCGGCGAACTGCCGGTACAGCGGCAGCAGGATGTCGTCGACGACGAGGAACCGGTCGCGCGCGTCGTGCGCGATCCACCCGAGGTCGTCCGGCGACAGGCGCAGGTTCAGCGTGTGCATGACGCCGCCCGCCGCGGGTACGCCGAAGTAGCACTCCAGGTGCGCGTGATGGTTCCAGCACAGCGTGGCGACGCGATCGCCTTTGCGCAGGCCGAGTTTCTTCAGCGCGGCGGCGAGCGAGCGCGTGCGCCGGTACCAGTCGGCGTAGCGGTGCCGGCGCAGCGACTTGTCGGGCAGGCGCGAGACGATTTCCGACTCGGGGAACAGCCTTCCCGCGTGCTCCATCAGCCGGTTCAGCGAAAGCGGCACCGGCATCATCGTGCTCTTGACCGAATGCATCGATCCTCCCCCTTGTCCTTGTCGTGCCGGCCCGGCCGGCGTCAGTGCTTCAGGAACATCGCGACCAGGTCGTTCAGGAAACGCAGGCCCAGCGGCGTGGCGCGGATGCGCGTCGGGTCCGCGTCGAGCAGGCCGCGCTCGACCGCCCGGGCGCAATCGCGGCCGATCGCCGCCGGCGACAGCCCGGTGCGCTCGGCGAAGAACGCCGACGGCACCCCGTCGGTCAGGCGCAGCGCGTTGAGCATGAACTCGAAGGGCAGTTCGTCGGCACCGGGGACGCGCTCCTCCTCGATCGCCGCGCCGCGCAGGGCCGCCTCCATGTAGCGCTCGGGGTGGCGCAGACGTGCCTCGCGCACGATCCGGTCGTGAAACGACAGCTTCCCGTGCGCGCCGGCGCCGATGCCCAGGTAGTCGCCGAACTCCCAGTAGTTCAGGTTGTGCCGGCAGCGCGCGCCCGGCCTCGCCCACGCCGACACCTCGTAGCGCTCGAACCCGGCCGCACCGACGGTCTCCTCGATCAGCGACAGCATGTCCGCCAACAGGTCGTCGTCGGGCAACGGCGGCGGCCGCTTCGCGAAGAGCGTGTTCGGCTCGATCGTCAGGTGGTACAGCGACAGGTGCGGCGGGCCGAACGCCAGTGCGCCGGCAAGGTCTGTGCGCAGCGCGTCGAGCGTCTGGCCGGGCAGCGCGTACATCAGGTCGATGTTGAAGCTCGCGAAGCTGCGCGCCGCCTCCTCGATCGCCGCCCGCGCCTGTCGCGAATCGTGCACGCGGCCGAGCGCGCGCAGCGCGTCGTCCGAAAAGCTCTGCACGCCGATCGAGAGTCGGGTCACGCCGGCCTGCGCGAAGGCGGCGAAGCGTTGCGCCTCGAAGGTGCCCGGATTCGCCTCCATCGTCACCTCGGCATCGGGGGCGAGCCGCAACCGCGTGCGGATCATCGTCAGCAGCCGGTCGATCGCGTCGGGCGAGAACAGGCTCGGGGTGCCGCCGCCGATGAACACGGTCGAGACGCTGCGCCCCCAGACCTTCGGCAACGACGTCTCGAGATCGGCCTGCAGCGCGTCGAGGTACCGCGCTTCGGGCACTGCATCGGGGTCGCCGCGCCACTCGTGCGAATTGAAGTCGCAGTACGGGCACTTGCGCAGGCACCACGGCACGTGCACGTACAGCGACAACGAAGGCGGCGCCTGGACGCCCGGCGCCGCCAACGACGCGTCGGACCCCGCGCGGCTCGCGCCGCGCTCGACGCGGACCGGAACGGATTGCAGGCGGGTCATGCGCGGCGATTCATGGCGCTCCGACCAGGCGGTCGCGGCGCAGCCGCTCGACGAGCACGCGAAGCGCCTGCCCGCGATGGCCAAGCAGGTTCTTGCGCGGCGGGTCGAGTTCGGCCGCGGTGCATCCCTCGTCGGGAAGCAGGAAATGCGGATCGTAGCCGAATCCGCCGGTGCCGCGCGGCGT
>CALMSQ010000348.1:0-8372 GCA_937872345.1 uncultured Burkholderiales bacterium
AGCGTGAACAGCTGGAAGGCCGTGCGCAGTGCGCCGGGATGGCCGCGGAACTGGGTGAGCGCCGAGAACGCGTAGTCGGCGAACCAGAGCACCCCGAAGAGGATGATTGCCTCGTAGGCGATGCCCATCAGGCGGCGCCAGGGATCGGCGGCCGTATCCGGCGAACCCTGCATCAGAACTGCTTCGGGCGCGGCGGCGGGCGCTTCGGCGTGCGGCGTGCGAGGTCGGACAACGGCTGCGCGGCTTCCTTGGCCAGGCCCGTGCGCGCGCCGGCGTGCCGCGCGGCGGTGTTGCTGGTCCAGCCGGCGGTGCGCAGCACCGAGCGCTGCTCGGGGGTCATTTCCTGGTAGCGCTCCCACTGCGCCTGCCGCTCGTCGGGGGGCAGCCGCTTGGCGAGCCGGTAGTTCTGCCGCGCGAGCCTGCGCTGATCGGGCGTGAGCGCCGCCCATTCGCGGATGCGCTCGTGCGCGCGCTCGCGCGCATCGGGAGCCATGCGCGGCACCCGGCTGGCGAGCGACACCCAGATGCGTTTTTCCTGCGCCGACCAGCTGTTCCACTGCGTGGCGAACGGGCCGAGCACGGCCTGCTGCGCCGGGGTGAGTTCGCTCCAGAGCGGGCGGACCAGCGGCAGCAGCGACGCCCGCGGCGCCGCCGGCTCGTTCTCGGCGCGCACGGGCACGACGGCCGCCGCCAGCGCCACGCACAGGGCGGCGACGATCGCGGCGGCGAGTTGCTCGCGGCTCACTCGCGGTCTCCCTGGGCGACGTTGCGCAGGAACACGCCGAAGCCACGATCGGCGTAGGCCGAGATCGGCACCTCGTCGACGAGCACCGCTGCGTCGACGTCGGCGATGTCGTCGGCACGCAGGCGGCTGTCCCATTCGGAGATGCCGTAGAGCACCGCGGCGACGATCGCGACCGGCACGACGACCGCCGCGAGGCCCAGCCCGAAGCGCCGCCGTCCGTCGGGGCCGCCGCCGGTCGACGGGCGGCCGCCTGCGGCCGCCGCGACCACGATCGCGTGCGCGGCCTGGGCCGTCGCCGGCTTCGGCACGGCGACCTGGGCCTGCCTGGGCATGCGGGCGAGCGCCGCCTCGCGGGCGGTGGCCAGCCGGTGTGTGACGCGCCACGGCAGGTGCTCGGCGGATTCGTCGAGCGCCTCGCGGGCGAGTTGGGCGATTCGTTGTTCGTTCATGGTGCAATTCCGCGCGCCCGGAGCACGTCCGCCAGGGTGTGGGCCGCACGGGAACAGTGCGTCTTGACGCTGCCCTCCGAGCATCCCATGGCCTCGGCGGTCTCGGCCACGTTGAGATCTTCCCAGTAACGCAGCAGGAAGGCTTCGCGTTGACGTCGGGGCAGCTTGCCGATTTCCTCGTCCAGGATGGCAAGCAGCTGGGCGCGCTCGAGTCGATCGGCCCCGTCGGCCGCGGCCGCGCTGCCCGGCTCGGGCTCCAGGGCTTCGAGGATGTCGCGCTCGCCGGCCTCTTCCCCGGCGTCGCCGGCCAGCGCCGACAGCGGCGTCGTCCAGAGGTTGCGGACCTTCTGGCGCCGGAAGTGGTCGGTGATCGCGTTCTGCAGGATCCGCTGGAACAGCAGCGGCAACTCCGACGGCGGGCGCTCGGCGTAGCGGGTGGCGAGCTTGAGCATCGCGTCCTGCACGACGTCGAGGGCGACCTCCTGGTCGCGCACCGCGTAGACCGCCTGCTTGAACGCTCGGCGCTCGGCCGCGGCGAGGAAATCGGACAATTCCTGCCGGGTGGCCATTCGGGTCGGGTTCGGCGGCAAGTGGAGAGAAGACGCTGCGCATGCTAGCAGAAGGCCTGCCGGCAGCGCCCCCTGCGGGCCGGTGCGCCTTGACCCTCCCTGTTGCGGTGCAGTATCCTGCTCGTCTACCCCTAGAGCGCCCCTTCCGGGACTGGTGGCTGCGGCGATCAGCGCGGACGGGGCGTTGTCTTTGCGTGCGCCGAGCGCCTTCACGAGAGGCATGCAGGCGCATCCGATCAAACTCGCAGGCCCCGTGCCGAGGCCTGCGTCGTGGCGCTTCGACGCGTACCCGCGCGGCGATGGGCCATGGCGCCGGCGGACGGGCTCCCTGGACTTGAAAGGACTACTTTCGATGGAAATCACAGGCGCGGAAATTGTCGTTCGCTGTCTCCAGGAAGAAGGCGTCGAGCACGTCTTCGGCTATCCGGGCGGCGCGGTTCTCTACATCTACGACGCGATCTTCAACCAGGACAAGTTCCAGCACGTCCTGGTGAGGCACGAGCAGGCGGCCGTCCATGCCGCCGACGCGTATTCGCGGTCCACGCAGAAGGTCGGCGTGTGCCTGGTCACCAGCGGGCCGGGCGTCACCAATGCGGTCACCGGCATCGCGACCGCCTACATGGATTCGGTTCCGCTGGTGGTCATCACCGGGCAGGTGCCGACCCACGCGATCGGCGAGGACGCCTTCCAGGAGTGCGACACGGTCGGCATCACGCGTCCGTGCGTGAAGCACAACTTCCTGGTCAAGGACGTCAAGGACCTCGCCACCACGATCCGCAAGGCGTTCCACATCGCCAACAGCGGGCGCCCCGGGCCGGTGCTGGTCGACATCCCGAAGGACGTGACGCGCAACAAGTGCCGCTTCGAGTACCCGAAGACGGTGTCGATGCGCTCGTACAACCCGGTCACGCGCGGCCACCAGGGGCAGATCAGGAAGGCGCTGAACCTGATCCTCGGCGCCGAGCGGCCGATGATCTACACCGGCGGCGGCATCATCCTCGCCAACGCCGCGCCGGAGCTGAACCGCTTCGTCGACCTGCTCGGATTCCCGGTCACCAACACGCTGATGGGCCTGGGCGGCTACCGCGCGAGCAGCGACAAGTACGTCGGCATGCCGGGCATGCACGGCACCTACGAGGCGAACATGGCGATGCAGCACTGCGACGTGCTGATCGCCATCGGCGCGCGCTTCGACGACCGCGTGATCGGCAACCCGAAGCACTTCGCGCAGAACCCGCACAAGATCGTCCACGTCGACATCGACCCGTCGTCGATCTCCAAGCGCGTCAAGGTCGACGTGCCGATCGTCGGCGACGTGCGCGAGACGCTGGGCGACCTGACCGCGCTGCTCGAGGAGTCGTTCGCGGCGGGCCAGAAGACCAACGCGCGCGCGCTCCAGGCCTGGTGGCAGCAGATCGGCGAGTGGCGCAAGCGCGAGTGCCTGAAGTACCGGCCGAGCAACGAGGTGATCAAGCCGCAGGCGGTGGTCGAGAAGCTCTGGGAAGTCACCGGCGGCGACGCGTTCATCACGTCCGACGTCGGCCAGCACCAGATGTGGGCGGCGCAGTACTACCGGTTCGACAAGCCGCGGCGCTGGATCAACTCGGGCGGGCTGGGGACGATGGGCGTCGGACTGCCGTACGCGATGGGCGTGCTGCTGGCGAACCCCGGGGCGCAGGTCGCCTGCATCACCGGCGAAGGCTCGATCCAGATGTGCATCCAGGAGCTCTCCACCTGCAAGCAGTACAACCTGCCGGTGAAGATCGTCAACCTGAACAACCGCTACCTGGGGATGGTGCGGCAGTGGCAGCAGATCGAGTACGGCAGCCGCTACTCGCAGTCGTACATGGACGCGCTGCCCGACTTCGTCGCGCTGGCCGAGGCCTACGGCCACGTCGGCATCCGGGTCGACAAGCCCGCCGACGTCGAGCCGGCGCTTCGCGACGCGTTCGGCAAGTACAAGGATCGCCTGGTGTTCCTCGACATCATCACCGACGCCACCGAGAACGTCTGGCCGATGGTGCAGGGCGGCAAGGGGCTGACCGAGATGATTCTCGGCTCGGAAGATCTTTGAGGAGCCGGCGATGAAGCACATCATTTCGATCCTGATGGAGAACGAGCCCGGCGCCCTGTCGCGGGTGGTCGGGCTGTTCTCGGCGCGCGGCTACAACATCGAGACGCTCACGGTGGCGCCCACCGAGGACAAGTCGCTGTCGCGGATGACGATCGTCACCAGCGGCTCGGACGACGTGATCGAGCAGATCACCAAGCAGCTGAACCGGCTGATCGACGTCGTGAAGGTGGTCGACCTCACCGAGAGCCCCTACACCGAGCGCGAGCTGATGCTGATCAAGGTCCGGGCGGTGGGCAAGGAGCGCGAGGAGATGAAGCGGATGGCCGACATCTTCCGCGGCCGCATCATCGACGTCACCGACAAGACCTACACGATCGAGCTCACCGGCGACGGCACCAAGCTCGACGCCTTCATCGACGCCCTCGACCGCACCGCGATCCTCGAGACCGTGCGCACCGGCGCCTCGGGCATTGCCCGCGGCGAGCGGGTCCTGAAGGCCTGAGAAGGGAGAAGGGGAGGAAGAAGCAGCACACGCCAGCCCATCGGCAAGGCGCGAGCGTAGCGAGCGACGAGCCAAGAACCAGAGACGCAACGAATTCGTTGCGCGACGATCCGCCGCGGAGCGACCGGGCCCTCGTGGCCCCGATCGACCGAGCGAGTATCGGGGAGCGAATCGATCGGGGCCACGAGGGCCCGGTCGCGGTCCCCGCAAACGAGACGACCAAACGGAGAACCAGCGAATGAAAGTCTTCTACGACAAGGATTGCGACATCAAGCTGATCAAGGGTCGCAAGGTCGCGATCATCGGCTACGGCTCGCAGGGCCACGCGCACGCGCAGAACCTGAACGACTCGGGCGGCAAGGTCACCGTGGGCGTGCGCAAGGGCGGCCCGTCGTGGGACAAGGTGAAGAAGGCCAAGCTCTCGGTCGCCGAGATCAAGGACGCGGTCAAGGGCGCCGACTTCGTGATGATGCTGATGCCCGACGAGCACATCGCGGCGGCGTATCGCGACGAGATCGAGCCGCACATCAAGAAGGGCGCCACGCTCGCCTTCGCGCACGGCTTCAACATCCACTATGGCCAGGTCGTGCCGCGCGACGACCTCGACGTCGTGATGATCGCACCCAAGGCGCCGGGCCACACCGTGCGCTCCACCTATGCGGCCGGCGGCGGCGTGCCGATGCTGGTCGCTGTCCACCAGGACCGCTCGGGCATTGCGCGCGACCTGGCGCTTTCGTACGCGTGCGCGATCGGCGGCGGCCGCGCGGGCATCATCGAGACCAACTTCCGCGAAGAGACCGAGACCGACCTGTTCGGCGAGCAGACCGTGCTGTGCGGCGGCACCGTCGACCTGATCAAGGCCGGCTTCGAGACGCTGGTCGAGGCGGGCTACGCGCCCGAGATGGCGTACTTCGAGTGCCTGCACGAGCTGAAGCTGATCGTCGACCTGATCTACGAGGGCGGCATCGCGAACATGAACTACTCGATCTCGAACAACGCGGAGTTCGGCGAGTACGTGACCGGGCCCACGATCGTCACGGCCGAGACCAAGAAGGCGATGAAGGCCGCGCTCGAGCGCATCCAGAGCGGCGAGTACGCCAAGCAGTTCATCCTCGAGAACCGCGCCGGGGCGCCCACGCTGCTGTCGCGGCGCCGGATGATGTCCGAGCATCCGATCGAGGTGGTCGGCGAGAAGCTGCGCGCGATGATGCCCTGGATCAAGGCGAACAAGCTGGTCGACAAGTCGCGCAACTGAGGCTGGGCGACGGCCTCGCGCCGTCGCCGCCGTAGCGGGGCGCGACGGGCCGCTTGCGGCCCCCCGCGGCTATACTTCGGCGCATGAACGATGCGCTGAGCGCCCCTGTCGTGGCGCCTCTGCCTGCCGAGTGGCAGGACTGGCTGGTCGCCGACATCGCGCGCGGGTGTGCCGACGCCGACCTGGCGTCGGTCATGGCCGACAACGGATTCGATGCGGCGCAGGCGCGCGTCATCGTCGCGACGGTTCGCGCGATGGTCGAGCGCGCGCGCGCGGCGGGCGAGGCGCCCGGCGTGCCTTCCCTCGCGCCCGGCGACGAGGGGGGCGCGACCGGCTCCCGACGTCACCCCTGCGATCCGATCCGCTTGCCGCCGGTGCCGCGGGTGCGGGCGCACGACCGCGAGGTCTCGATCGGCTTCGCGTTGCACGATCCCAACGTCGCGCTGCTCGACGACCTGCTGTCGCCCGAAGAATGCCGGCGCCTGGTCGAACTGGCGACGGGCCGGCTGCAACGCTCGCAGGTCGTCGACCGCGCGAGCGGCGAGGCGCAGCCGAGCGGGCTGCGCACCAGCGAAGGCGCGCATTTCGCCCTTGGCGAGAACCCGGTCGTCGACTGCCTCGAGCGGCGCATCGCCGCGCTCACCGGGGTGCCGATCGACCACGGCGAGCCGCTGCAGGTCCTGCACTACCTGCCGGGCGGCGAATACCGGCCGCACCACGATTACTTCCCTGCGGCCGAACCAGGCTCGGCGGCGCACCTTCGCTGCGGCGGACAGCGGATCGCGACGGTGGTCGTCTACCTGGCCGACGTCGAGGAGGGCGGCGAGACGGTGTTCCCGTCGCTGCGCCTGTCCATCAGGCCCCGCGCCGGCTCGGCCGCCTACTTCGAATACTGCGACCGGCACGGCGAGGTCGATCCGCGATGCCTGCACGCCGGAGCCCCGGTGAAGCGCGGCGAGAAGTGGATCGCCACGAAGTGGCTGCGCCAGTCGCCCTACCGCCCCCCGAATTGAAGCGATCCATGTCGTCCTATCCGCATCCCGTCATTGCCCGCGAGGGCTGGCTCTACCTCGGCCTCGCCACGGCCGCGGCGCTCGTCGTCACCGCATTCGGCGGGTGGTGGTCGCTGCCGTTCTGGCTGGTCGCCGTGTTCGTGCTGCAGTTCTTCCGCGATCCTGCGCGCCCGGTGCCTGCCGGCGAGCGGCTGGTGCTGTCGCCGGCGGACGGTCGGGTCATCGCGATCGCGACGACGCGCGACCCGTACGGCGAGCGCGAGGCGCTGAAGATCTCGGTCTTCATGAACGTCTTCAACGTGCACTCGAACCGCGCGCCGGTCGACGGGACGGTCGAGCGCGTCACGTACTTTCCCGGCAAGTTCGTCAACGCCGACCTCGACAAGGCGTCCGAGCACAACGAGCGCAACGCGCTGCTGATCCGGGTCGCCGACGGCTCGCTGGTGAGTTGCGTGCAGGTCGCCGGCCTGGTCGCGCGCCGCATCCTCTGCTACGTGCAGGCGGGCGACCGGCTGGCCCGTGGCCAGCGCTTCGGGTTCATCCGTTTCGGCTCGCGCGTGGACGTCTACCTGCCGCTCTCGGCGCGCCCGCGAGTGGCCATCGGCGAGAAAGTCCACGCCACGACCAGCGTCCTGGCCGAATTGCAGCCCGAGGGAGCCAAAGCGCATGGATGACGATCGCCATCGGGAAGGCCTGGCGCCGCGGCGCTCGCGGCGCATCTACCTGCTGCCGAACGCGTTCACGACCGCGGCGCTGTTCTGCGGCTTCTACGCGATCGTGCAGGCGATGAACGGGCGCTTCGAGGTGGCGGCCATCGCGATCTTCGTCGCGATGGTGCTCGACAGCCTCGACGGGCGGGTCGCGCGGATGACCAACACGCAGAGCGCGTTCGGCGAGCAGTACGACAGCCTGTCCGACATGGTGTCGTTCGGCGCGGCGCCCGCGCTGATCATGTACGAGTGGTCGCTGCGCGGCCTGGGCAAGTGGGGCTGGCTGGCCGCGTTCATCTACGTGGCCGGTGCGGCGTTGCGGCTCGCGCGCTTCAACACCAACATCGGCGTGGTCGACAAGCGCTTCTTCCAGGGCCTGCCGAGCCCGGCGGCGGCGGCGCTCGTCGTGGGCCTGGTCTGGATCGTGACCGACTTGCGCCAGACCCGATGGATCACCGCGTCGGGCGCCGACCTCGCGTGGGCGAGCTTCGTGCTGACGGTGTACGCAGGGATCACGATGGTCTCGAACGCGCCGTTCTACAGCTTCAAGGACATCAACCTGAAGAAGAGCGTGCCGTTCATCTTCGTGATCGGCATCGTGCTGCTGTTCGTGCTGGTGTCCTCCGATCCGCCGGTGGTGCTGTTCTCGCTGTTCCTGCTCTACGGCATGTCGGGCTACGTGCTCTGGTTCTGGCGCTGGCGCCGTGGCGGCACGCCCCCGTGGCAGGAGACGGCGGGCGCCGAGGCCGCCGACGACGACCCCGACGAAGCGGACGAGGTCGACGAACCCGGCGAGCGGGCACGCCGGCGCGAAAATTGACCGGCGTTTGGCGCGGCCCGTACAATAATGGGTTTACCCGACCTCGGCTCACCTCGATGAAGGCCCGCAAGCCGCTCGTCGCCGGCAACTGGAAGATGAACGGCGACATCGTTTCGAACGAACACCTGTTCACGGCGCTGCGCGCCGAGCTCGAGCGCGCGTCGCTGTCGCAGGTCGAGGTCGTCGTCTGTCCGCCGTACCCGTACCTGGGGCAGGCGGCGGCATGGCTGGGCGA
>CALMSQ010000349.1:0-9059 GCA_937872345.1 uncultured Burkholderiales bacterium
GGGTGGCCGTTCTTCGTGCGGATGGCGCAGTCGATCCGCAACGCCAGCCCGAACATGTGGACGCTGATCGGCCTGGGTGTCGGGGCCGCGTTCGTTTACAGCGTGGCCGCGACACTCGTCCCGCAGGGCTTCCCCGCCTCGTTCATGGCCCACGGCCGGGTCGCGGTCTACTTCGAGGCGGCGGCGGTCATCGTGTCGCTGACACTGCTCGGACAGGTGCTCGAGCTGAAGGCGCGCGGCCAGACTTCCGCCGCGATCAAGTCGCTGCTGGGACTCGCGCCGAAGACTGCGCGTCGACTGAACGCCGACGGCACCGAAGAAGACGTGCCGCTCACGCACGTTCACGTGGGCGACCGGCTGCGCGTGCGGCCGGGGGAAAAGGTTCCGGTCGACGGCGTGGTGCTCGACGGCGAAAGCCCGGTCGACGAATCGATGCTGACCGGCGAGCCGATTCCGGTCGGCAAGCGGGCCGGCGACCGGCTGATCGGTGCGACGATGAACACCAGCGGCGCGCTGGTGATGCGTGCCGAACGCGTCGGCGCCGAGACGATGCTCGCGCAGATCGTGGGCATGGTGGCGCAGGCGCAGCGTTCGCGCGCTCCGATGCAACGGATGGCCGATCGGGTGGCCGGCTGGTTCGTGCTCGCCGTGATCGGAGTCGCGGCCGCCACCTTCGCCGTCTGGGGCCTGTTCGGCCCGCAGCCGAGCTGGGTCTACGCGACCATCAATGCGCTGGCGGTCCTGATCATCGCGTGTCCCTGCGCACTGGGGCTGGCCACGCCGATGTCGATCATGGTCGCCACGGGCAAGGCCGCCACGCAGGGCATCCTGTTCCGCGACGCCGCGGCCATCGAGGGCTTTCGGCGCATCGACACGCTGGTCGTCGACAAGACCGGCACGCTCACCGAAGGCAAGCCGGCGTTCGACAGCGTGGTGCCGGCGGCCGGATACGGCGCGGACGAAGTGCTGGGGCTGGCGGCGAGTCTCGACCAGGGCTCGGAGCACCCGCTCGCTCACGCGATCGTCGCCGAGGCGCGGCGCCGCGGGCTCGCGCTGGCCGCACCCGAACGTTTCGAATCGGCCAGCGGGATCGGCGTGCGCGGCCTCGTCGGCGGCCGCCGCGTTGCGCTGGGGAACACCGCGTTGATGGATGGCGACGGGATCGACTGGCGGGCGCTCTCGGACGAAGCCGAGCGGCTGCGCCGGCGCGGCGCGAGCGTCATGCACCTTGCGGCGGACGGTCGCCTCGTGGGGCTGCTCGCGGTCTCCGATCCGATCAAGGCGAGCACAGCCGAGGCTCTGGACCGGCTGCGCGAGGACGGGATTCACATCGTCATGGCGACCGGCGACGGGTGGACCACCGCTCGCGCGGTGGCTGCGAAGCTCGGCATCGACGAGGTGGTCGGCGAGGTCAAGCCCGCCGACAAGGTAGCGATCGTGCAGCGACTGCAGGCCGCGGGTCGCAAGGTCGCGATGGCGGGTGACGGCATCAACGACGCGCCGGCGCTGGCGCAGGCCGACATCGGGATCGCGATGGGCACCGGCACCGACGTGGCGATGAACGCCGGGCACGTCACGCTGGTCAAGGGCGACCTGCGCGCGATCGCCCGCGCCCGGATCCTGTCCGGGCAGACGGTTCGCAACATGCGCGAGAACCTCGGCTTCGCGCTGGTCTACAACGCGCTCGGCGTGCCGGTGGCGGCTGGCGTCCTGTACCCGTTCTTCGGCCTGCTGCTGTCGCCGTTGATCGCCGCGCTCGCAATGAGCCTGAGCTCGGTGTCGGTGGTGTCGAACGCGCTGCGGCTGAGCCGGGCGTCCGCCGGCGGAGGATAATCGCCGCATGAATCGCGTCGCCCGGCTCGTGATGCTGCTGGTGTTGTGCCTGGCCGTTCCCGTGCAGGGGTTCGCGGGACTGGCGTCGTTCGGCGCAGGCTGTCCCATGGGCAGCAGCTCGGCCTGGGTCGGCGAGGTGGGTCACCACGCCGACGCGGTGTCGGCCGCGGTCGACGGTGCGCATTGTGGCTGTTGCGACGAAGGGGATACGACCGGCGGGCCCGGTTTCGGCTGCAAGGCAGGCCAGGGCTGCCATGCAGGCGGGTCGGTCGCACCTCTGGCCGCCACGCGCATGCCCGTCGTCGTCGCGGCAGGTCGTGTCCGGGCGCCCGCAGTGGCGGTCGCAATTCCCGGCGACGCCGTGCCGGGCATCTGGCGACCTCCGGCGCAGCGCTGACTGCCGATACCGCTGCGCGGTGCGCCTCGCGCCCGCGTTTCGTCGCGCCTCGCGCGCGACCGCAGTCAGGAGCTGGAAGATGAACTCTTGCGCCCGTCAGCGCCGGTGCCGGTCGATGGTGCGGGCCGGCCCGGTTCTCGCATCGACACTCGTCCTGGCGACCGCGACCGCGATCGGCATCGCGCTCGCAGCAGGGCCGGCCTTCGCGGCGTCGTCCGCGGCGCCGTCCGCGCCGCGCTCGTCGCTGCCGTTCGACGAAGCACTGCGGATCGCCGCGGCCGACGCGCCCGCGGTATCGGCTGCCCAGGCCCGCATCGATGCGGCCCGCCACGAGGTCGTGCCGGCCGGCGAACTGCCGGATCCGAAGCTCGTCGTCGGCATCGACAACCTGCCGATCGGCGGCGCGGATCGCTTCGCGATCGACCGCGATCCGATGACCGCCCAGCGGATCGGCCTCATGCAGGAGATCCCGAACCGCGCCAAGCGCGACGCGCGGCTCGCGCTCGCGCAGGCGAGGCTCGGGCGCTCGCGCGACGAGCGCGCGGTCGTCAGCGCGACGGCCCGGCGCGAGGCGGCCGTCGCATGGATCCGTCGCTACGGCGTCGAGCGGCAACTCGACGCGTTCGGCGCGCTGTTCGACGAGAATCGGCTGCTGGAATCCGCGGTGCGGGCGCGCATCGCCGCCGGCACCGCGATGACGACCGACGCGGTGATGCCGCGCCAGGAGGCGGCGATGCTGGTCGAGCGGCGTGACGCGTTGGTCGCTGCCCGCGAGCAGTCGATCGCGGCGTTGCGCCGATGGGTGGGCGCCGCGGCCGAATTGCCGCTCGCGGGCGAACCGCCGAACCTCGCGATCTCGCGTGCGTCGCTGACCCACCGCCTGCATCGCCACCCGGAGCTCGCGGTGTTCGACGCGATGGGCCAGGTCGCGGATGCGCAGACCCGCGAGGCCGAAAGCATGAAGTCGCCCGACTGGGGCGTGGAGGTCGCCTACCAGCGCCGCGGCCGCCAGTTCGGCGACATGGTCATGTTGCAGCTGAGCTTCGACCTGCCGCTCTTCGCAGCCCAGCGCCAGGATCCGGCGATCGCGGCGCGGCGCGCCGAGCGCGCCGCGATCGACGCCGAACGGGAAGCGGTGCGCCGCGAGCACCTGCAGAGGCTCGAAAGCGATCTCGCCGACCACGAGCGGCTCGGTCGGGCGCTCGAACGCTCCCGCCGGGTGCTGCTGCCGCTGGCCGCCGAGAAGGTCGAACTCGCGCTGACCGGCTATCGAGGCGGTCGCCTCGCGCTGTCGGAAGTGATCGCTGCGCGCCGCGAGCGCGTCGACGCGGCGCTCGCGCAGATCGGCCTCGAGGCCGAGCAGATGCAGGTGGCGGCACGTCTTCGGTACGCCGCCGATGGCCCGGACGATGCGGAGGTGAGGCGATGAGCGAACGATTCACGAAGCGCCCGCTGGCGTCGGCGGTCGCGGCGCTGCTGCTGGTCGCGCTCGGCGTGGCCGCCGGCATCTGGTGGGCGCGTCGCGCGGACACCGCGCCGGCGCATGGTGCGGACTCGTCGGCGACGCAGCCCGTCGCGGCGGGGTCCGACGCCGGCGGCGGTCGCCGGATCCTCTACTGGTACGACCCGATGGTTCCGCAGCAGCACTTCGACAAGCCCGGCAAGTCACCCTTCATGGACATGGACCTGGTGCCGCGTTACGCGGACGACAGCGTCGACACGGACGCTGTGCGCATCGACCCCATCGTCGCGCAGAACCTGGGCGTGCGCGTCGCGAAGGTGCGGCGCGGCGTCGCGACGACGCGCGTCGATGCCACCGGGGTGCTGGGGTTCGACGAGCGCGACGTCGCGATCGTGCAGGCGCGCAGCGGCGGCTTCGTCGAGCGCGTGAGTCCGCTCGCGCCGGGTGACGTGATCCGCGCGGGCGCGCCGATTGCCGAGCTTCTGGTACCCGAATGGGGCGCGGCCCAGCGCGAGTACCTGGCGCTGCGCGGCGCGGGCGATGCGTCGCTGGCTGCCGCGGCGCGCGAGCGCATGCGCCTGGCCGGCATGCCGGAAGCCCTGATCCGCGCGGTCGACTCGGACGGTAGGCCGCGCGACCGGGTGTCGATCGTCGCGCCGCGCGGCGGCGTCGTGCAGGAACTCGGCGTGCGCACGGGAATGACCTTGAGCGCGGGCCAGACGCTCGCGCGCATCAACGGCATCGGCAAGGTCTGGCTCGACGTCGCGGTGCCCGAAGCGCTCGCGGGACGCGCGAGGGTCGGCGACGCCGCGGTCGCGCGGTTCCCGGGCTTCCCTGGCGAGTCCTTCGAGGGGCGCGTTACCGCGCTGCTGCCTGCGCTGGACGAGGCCACGCGCACGTTGCGCGTCCGGGTGGAACTGCCGAACCGGGCCGGCCGGCTCAGGCCTGGGCTGACGGCGACGGTGAGTCTCTCCGGCGCCGCGCGCGAGGCCGTGCTGCTGGTGCCGACCGAGGCCGTGATCCGCACCGGCAAGCGCGCGCTGGTGATGCTCGCACTCGGCGACGGACGCTACCGGCCGGTGGAGGTGACGCCGGGTGACGAGGCGGGCGACGACACGATCGTGCTCGCGGGGCTCGAGGAAGGCCAGCAGGTCGTCGCCAGCGGGCAGTTCCTGATCGACTCGGAGGCGAGCCTGCGCGGCGTGCAGGCGCGAGCCGAAGGCGCGCCGGCGGGGTCCGCGCCGGGCGGAGCCGCCGCGGCGGGGGCGCTGCACGAAGCCGACGCGACGATCGAGGGGATCTCGGACGGCGAGGTGACGCTGACTCATGACGCCTTCACCACGCTCGGGATGGGGGCGATGACGATGGACTTCCCGCTGGCGAATCCGCAGGTCCTCGCCGGGCTGAAGGTGGGCGACCGCGTGCGCGTGGGCGTGCGCGCGTCCGAATCGGGGCTGGTCGTCGAGTCGCTGCGCAGGATCGGGGGCGGGAGATGATCGCGCAGCTGATCCGCTGGTCGGTGGCCAACCGGTTCCTGGTGCTGTTGTCGACCGTGTTCGTCGTGGCCTCGGGACTGGGGGCGCTCAGGACGACGCCGATCGACGCGTTGCCCGATCTCTCGGACGTGCAGGTCATCGTGCGCACCACCTATCCGGGGCAGGCGCCGCAGGTCGTCGAGAACCAGGTCACCTATCCGCTGGCGACGACGATGCTGTCGGTGCCCGGGGCCAGGACGGTACGCGGCTTCTCGTTCTTCGGAGACAGCTTCGTCTACGTGCTGTTCGAGGACGGCACCGACCTCTACTGGGCGCGCTCCCGCGTGCTCGAATACCTGAACCAGGTGCAGGGGCGGCTGCCGGCAGGTACCGTGTCCTCGCTCGGACCCGACGCGACCGGCGTCGGCTGGATCTACCAGTACGCGCTGGTCGACCGCAGCGGCCGGCACGACCTCGCGCAGTTGCGCTCGCTGCAGGACTGGTTCCTGCGCTTCGAGCTGAAGACGCTGCCCGACGTGGCCGAGGTGGCCACCGTCGGCGGCATGGTCCGGCAGTACCAGGTGGTGCTCGATCCGGCGAAGCTGGCCAGCCGTGGCGTCACGCACGAACAGGTGATCGCGGCCGTCCGGATGGCCAACCAGGAGAGCGGCGGCGCGGTGCTGGAACTCGCGGAGACCGAGTTGATGGTGCGCGCCAGCGGCTACCTGAAGACGCTGGCCGACTTCCGCGCGATTCCGTTGAAGCTCGCCGGCGCGACGCCGGTGACGCTGGGCGACGTAGCCCGCATCCAGGTCGGACCCGAGATGCGGCGCGGCATCGCCGAGCTCGACGGCGACGGCGAAGCGGTCGGCGGCGTGGTCGTTCTGCGCTCGGGCAAGAACGCGCGCGACGCGATCGCGGCGGTGCGCGCCAGGCTCGACGAACTGAAGGCGGGGCTGCCGGCGGGCGTCGAGATCGTGCCGGTCTACGATCGCAGCCAGCTGATCGATCGCGCGATCGACAACCTGGCGAACAAGCTGGTCGAGGAATTCGTCGTCGTCGCGCTGGTCTGCGCGGTGTTCCTCTGGCACCTGCGCTCGTCTCTGGTGGCGATCGTCGCGCTGCCGCTGGGCGTGCTGGTCGCGTTCGTGGTGATGCGCCAGCAGGGAATCGCGGCGAACATCATGTCGCTGGGCGGCATCGCGATCGCGATCGGCGCGATGGTCGATGCCGCGGTCGTGATGATCGAGAACGCGCACAAGCGGCTCGAGGCCTGGCAACGCGCGCATCCGGGCGCGACGCTGGATGCCGACACGCGATGGCGCGAAGTCACCGAGGCGGCGATCGAGGTCGGGCCGGCGCTGTTCTTCTCGCTGCTGATCATCACGCTGTCGTTCGTGCCGGTGTTCACGCTGCAGGCGCAGGAGGGACGCCTGTTCGCGCCGCTGGCGTTCACCAAGACCTACGCGATGGCCGCCGCCGCGGCGCTGTCGGTGACGCTGGTGCCGGTGCTGATGGGCTACTTGATCCGCGGCCGCATTCCCGACGAGACGCGCAACCCGCTCAATCGCTGGCTCATCGGCGCGTATCGGCCGCTGCTCGAAGCCGTGCTGCGCCACCCGTGGGCGACGCTGGCCGCCGCCGCGCTGGTCGCGGTGAGCGCCGCGTGGCCGGCCAGCCGCCTCGGCGGCGAGTTCCTGCCGTCGCTGGACGAGGGCGACCTGCTGTACATGCCGTCGGCGCTGCCCGGGTTGTCGGCGCAGAAGGCCGCCGACTTGCTGCAGCAGACCGACCGGATGATCCGCACCGTGCCGGAGGTCGCGACCGTGTTCGGCAAGGCCGGCCGGGCCGAGACCGCCACCGACCCGGCGCCGCTGGAGATGTTCGAGACGACGATCCAGTTCAAGCCGCGCGACCAATGGCGGCCGGGGATGACGCCGCCAAAGCTGGTGGAGGAACTCGACCGCGCGGTCCGCGTACCGGGACTGACCAACATCTGGATTCCGCCGATCCGCAACCGCATCGACATGCTGGCCACCGGCGTGAAGAGCCCGATCGGCGTGAAGGTCGCGGGCAACTCGCTGGCGCAGATCGACCGGATCACGCAGCGCATCGAGCAGGTGGCGAAGGACGTGCCCGGGGTGTCCTCGGCGCTCGCCGAGCGCCTGACCGGCGGGCGCTACGTCGACGTCGACATCGACCGGGCCGCGGCGGCGCGCTACGGGATGAACGTCGCCGACGTGCAGTCGATCGTCACCGGCCTGGTCGGCGGCGAGAAGGTCGGCGAGACGGTCGAGGGGCTCGCGCGCTATCCGATCAACGTGCGCTACCCGCGCGAGTGGCGCGACACCGTCGGCAGGCTGGCCGCGTTGCCGGTGGCGACGCCGGCCGGACCACAGGTGACGCTGGGCACGCTCGCCAGCGTGCGCGTCAGCGACGGCCCGCCGATGATCCGCAGCGAGAACGCGCGCCCGAGCGGCTGGGTCTACGTCGACGTGCGCGGCCGCGACCTCGCGTCGGTGGTCGGCGACCTGCGCGCCGTGGTTGCGCGCGAGGTGAAGATGGAGCCCGGCACGAGCGTCGCGTACTCGGGGCAGTTCGAGTATCTCGAACGCGCCAACGCGCGGCTGAAGGTCGTCGTGCCCGCGACGCTGCTGATCATCTTCGTGCTGCTGTACCTCACCTTCCGCCGCGTCGACGAGGCGCTGCTGATCATGGCCACGCTGCCGTTCGCGCTGGCTGGCGGAGTCTGGTTCCTGTACTGGCTCGGCTACAACCTGTCGGTGGCGACCGGGGTGGGATTCATCGCGCTGGCGGGCGTGGCTGCGGAGTTCGGCGTCATCATGCTGGTGTACCTGAAGCATGCGTGGGAGGCACGCCTGGCCGCGGGCCGGGGCGGGCGCGACGCGTTGCGCGGCGCGATCGTCGAGGGTGCGGTGCTGCGGGTGAGGCCGAAGGCGATGACGGTAGCGGTGATCGTGGCCGGCCTGCTGCCGATCCTGCTGGGCAGCGGCACCGGCAGCGAGGTGATGAGCCGGATCGCCGCACCGATGGTCGGCGGCATGATCACCGCGCCACTGCTGTCCTTGTTCGTGATCCCGGCGGCCTGGGAGCTGATGCGCCGGCCGCGCCGGGGTTCGTCCGTGGAGGGAAAGCTCGCATGAAGGGCAGTCAAGCGAAGAAGCGGGCCACGTCGACCCGGGTGTGGGTGTGGGTGTGGGTGTCGGCGTCGGTGATCGTCGTCGCGGCGGTGGTCGCGGCGGTCGTCGCGCTCGGCGGCTGGGGGTTCGACGCCGCGAAGCCTGGCCGCATCGATCCGGACGATGCGACCCTGGTGGCGCTCGGGCGCCAGGTCTACGACGGGCAGTGCGCGAGCTGCCACGGCGCGAAGCTCGAAGGCCAGCCGGACTGGCGCTCGCGGCGCCCCAACGGGCGCATGCCGGCGCCGCCGCACGACGCCAGCGGCCACACCTGGCACCACCCGGGCGACGTGCTGTTCGGCATCGTCAAGGAGGGCGTACAGAAGTTCGCGCCGCCGGGCTACCAGAGCGACATGCCGGCCTACGCCGGCGTGCTCGGCGACCGGGAGATCTTCGCTGTGCTTTCGTACATCAAGTCGACCTGGCCGGCCGAGGTGCGGCGCCGGCACGACGAACTCGAACGGCTGGCCGGGAGCCGCTGAAGCGCGCGACCGGCACCTGGCTGGCCGCTGTCGAATGAACCCGCTCGCGTCATTGCGCGCGGCCGGTCTGCATCGGCATCGGATGGACGGCCGAGCCCGGCGTGAATCGCGCCTGCCCGGGCGCCTTGCCCGACAGCGTGATCGACACCACGATCTTCGCGCCGGGCGTGCGCGCGTGGCGCGACACGCCTTTCATCCGGTTCCCGCCGT
>CALMSQ010000350.1:0-6634 GCA_937872345.1 uncultured Burkholderiales bacterium
AGGCACAGCACGCTGCTCAGCTGTGGCTCGACCAGCGGCCGCACGGCGAGCTCGCCCGAGCGCCCGGACGCCGCGACTGCGCCGGCCGACAGCACCGCGTATCCGTAGCCGGCGCAGACCAGGTCGATGATCGAGGGCACGCTCGCGACTTCCCACGCGATGTCGAGCTCGAGCCCGGCCAGCATGGCTTGTGTTTCCAGCAGCCTGCGGATCGCGTGCGTGCGATCCGGCACGATCAGCGGAAAGGCCGGCAGCTCGCGCAGCGGCAGCGGGCCCCGCCCGCCGCGGCCACGCCCGCGTCGCCCCGCGGCGGGCTGCACCAGGCACAACGCCTCGTCGAGGATCGGAGTGATCTCGAGCGCAGGGGCGGCCTCGGGGTTGTGCACGAGGCCGAGGTCGACTCGCCCGGTGACGATCCACTCGGTGATGTGCGCGGACAGTCCTTCGACGATCGCCAGCCGCGCGCGGGGAAGCTGCTGGCGGAAAGCGTCGATCAGCGGCAGCGTGAGCTGCCGTCCCATGCTCGGGGGCAACCCGACCACGATCCGGCCGACCGGCTCGTCGCGGCTCGCGCCCATGTCCTCGCGCGCGCGAGAGACCATCTGCAGGATGCCGACGCTGTGCTCGAAGAGGCGCCTGCCCGCTTCGGTCAGGCGCACGCCGCGGCCGTTGCGCAGCAGCAGCGTTTCGCGCAGGTCGGTCTCGAGTGCGCGCACCTGCCGGCTCAGCGCCGGCTGGGCCACGTCGAGCACGAGCGCGGCCTTGCTGAAGCTGCCCAGCTCGGCGACGTGGACGAAGTACTCGAGCTGCTTGAGGTTCATCGGCGCGGTCCGTTCCGCTCGCGCTCGCCGGGCCGCGCGCGAAGCGTCAGCTCGCGCAGGCAGGCCGGGCACAGGCACGAAGGCTGCACGTGCACCGGCAGCGCTGGCAGCGGCGGCAGTTGCGCGCACCAGCAGCGCCCAGTGGACATGCCGCAGGCGAACGAGGCGCCGCAGCGCGCGCACCCCTGGGTGGGCAGCGCGTCGGCGTCAGCCACGGCGCGCGTGCGGTGCGGCGAGGCAGGCCATGAACGGCCATCGTTGCATCGTCGATCTCCGGTCGGGTCGGCCGATCTCAGCACGAAGTCGGGTCGCGGTAAAGCCGCGCCTCGCCGCGAGGCCCGCGCGCGGGCCTCGGTTAGAATGCCTCGCCGATCCCACCCATCCGCTCGAGGAGCAGCATGAGCGCCGAGCAGCAGCCCGCCGGTTCCGCGTCGCAACCCTCTGCGGCGCCGCCGCAGGCGGTGACCCCGTCGCTGAAGGCGGCGATCCTCGCCGAAGCGATGCCGTACATCCGGCGTTTCCACGGGAAGATCGTCGTCGTGAAGTACGGCGGCAACGCCATGACCGACGAGAAGCTCAAGCAGAGCTTCGCGCGCGACGTGGTGCTGCTCAAGCTGGTGGGCCTCAACCCGGTGGTGGTGCACGGCGGCGGGCCTCAGATCGAGCAGCTGCTGGCGCGTGTCGGCAAGAAAGGCGAGTTCGTCCAGGGGATGCGCGTGACCGACGCCGAGACGATGGACATCGTCGAGATGGTGCTCGCCGGCCAGGTCAACAAGGAGATCGTCGAGCTGATCAACCACGCCGGCGGCCGCGCGGTGGGGCTCACCGGGCAGGACGGCGGGCTGATCCGCGCGCGGCGCATGAAGATCGCGTCGAAGGACAAGCCCGACGAGAAGATCGACATCGGGCAGGTCGGCGAGATCGAGAAGATCGACCCCGGCATCATCCAGACGCTCACCGCGAACGGCTTCATCCCGGTGATCGCCCCGATCGGTTCCGGCGAAGAGGGCGAGACCTACA
Source organism: uncultured Burkholderiales bacterium (assembly GCA_937872345.1). Taxonomy (GTDB): domain Bacteria; phylum Pseudomonadota; class Gammaproteobacteria; order Burkholderiales; family Burkholderiaceae_E; genus Zeimonas. The sequence goes on from CALMSQ010000350.1 coordinate 1,842, forward strand.
ACATCAACGCCGACGTCGTCGCCGGCAAGGTCGCCGAAGTGCTCAAGGCCGAGAAGCTGGTGCTGCTCACCAACACGCCGGGCGTGCTCGACAAGAGCGGCAAGCTGCTCACCGGCCTGAGCGCGCGCCAGATCGACGACCTGTTCGCCGACGGCACGATTTCGGGCGGGATGCTGCCGAAGATCTCATCGGCGCTCGACGCGGCGAAGGCCGGCGTGAACTCGGTGCACATCGTCGACGGTCGCGTCGACCACTGCCTGCTGTTGGAGATCATGACCGACCACGGCGTCGGCACGATGATCCGCAGCCACTGACCTCGCCGCCCCACTTGGGGGCCGTGACCCGATGACGCGCGTCTGGCTGCTCGACCTCGACAACACGCTGCACGACGCGATGCAGGTCGTGTTTCCGCGCATCAATCGCGCGATGACCGAATACCTCGCGCGCGAGCTCGCGCTCGGGCACGAGGAAGCGAACGCGCTGCGGATGCAGTACTGGCGCCGCTACGGCGCGACGCTGCTCGGGATGATCCGCCACCACGGCACCGATCCGCACCACTTCCTGCGCGAGACGCACCCGTTCCCGGACATCGCCCTGATCGTCAAGCGCGACATGCGCCTCGCGCACGCGTTGCGCAGGCTGCCCGGGCGGCGCATCGTGGTGACGAACGCGCCGCTGAACTACGCATCGCAGGTCGTGCGCGCGCTGGGGATCTGGGCGCACATCGAGTCGATCGTCTCGATCGAGGCGATGTCGTTCGCGGGGCGCCTGCAGCCGAAGCCGTCCAGGCCGATGCTGCGCAGGCTCGTCGCGCGCCTGCGCGTGCCGGCGGCGCGCTGCGTGCTCGTCGAGGACTCGGTGGCCAACCTCGCCGGCGCGCGCCACGTCGGACTGCGAACGGTGCTCGTGACAGGCATCAGCCACCGTTCGCACCATCCATCGCGCCGTACGCGCGCCGGACCGGCTCGGCGCGTGGACGTTCAAGTACAATCGGTCGCGCACCTGCCGCGCAAGGCCCTTCGATCCGCGACGATAACGAGATGAACGATCAGACGACGCCCGCGCCGAAGCCCGCTCGACCGAAACCCGGCGAACGACGACTGCAGATCCTCCAGACGCTCGCCGCGATGCTCCAGGAGCCCGGCGGCGATCGCGTCACCACGGCTGCGCTCGCGGGACGGCTGCAGGTTTCGGAAGCGGCGCTGTATCGCCACTTCGCGAGCAAGGCGCAGATGTTCGAAGGCCTGATCGAGTTCATCGAGTCGACGATCTTCGGCCTGATCAACCAGATCACCACGCAGCAGGAAGACGGGTTGCACCAGTTGCGCGACATCGTCGCGATGCTGCTGTCGTTCGCCGAGAAGAACCCCGGCATGACCCGCGTGCTGATCGGCGACGCGCTGGTCACCGAAGACGACCGCCTGCAGGACCGCATCAACCAGTTGATCGACCGCATCGAGGCCTCGCTGAAGCAGGCCTTCCGCGTGACGGTCGCGCAGGGGCGCCTGCCCCAGGAAACCGACGCCGCGGCGCGCGCCGGTATCGTGCTCGCCTACGTGCTCGGGCGCTGGCTGCGTTTCGCCAAGAGCGGTTTCCGCCGCTCGCCGGGCGAGCTGTTCGACCAGCAGGCGCCGTTCCTGATCGCCTGATCCGGACCGTCGAGGAGCGGGCTGGCGGCTGCGGCAGACCGTCATGTTGCGACGCAGCATGGATTCTGCTACAGTGTTGCCTGTCTCCTCCACCTCCTCCTTTGGTGGATTCCACCCGGGCAGCGATGCCCGGGTTTTTTTTCGTCCGTCGATCGCGTAGGGTTCCCGGCATGGACCTCGTCTATTTCATCATCACGGCGGCAGTGCTCTACCTGGCGGCCGATCGGCTGCTCGATGCGCTCGAGCGCAGGGCGGGGCGACGCTTCGAGCAGCGCTCGCTGGTGTTCTTCGCGCTGCTGCTCGCGATGGCGCTGGTGACGTTCGCGCTGATCCGGCAGCTTTTGGGACACGGCTGAGCCGATTGCCCCCGCCGGTCGGCCCGACCGCGCCGCTGCGGGCGTCGGGCCTGCACGCCACCGCGCTTTCGGTTATCATGTTGCAGTGCGGCATCGAACCGGTGTCGCGCAGCGGTGTCGACAGCCAGTCTCTTCGCCGCGTCTTCACGGCACGTGCCGTTCCGGAAGGCCCTAACCCTGATTCGTCTGCCCGCGACTGGCGTCGCAACCGGCAGCGCCCGAGCGCGCTGCGGTGACCGAGGCCGATGTCGCTGGAGTCCCATGTCCTTTGCTTCCCTGGGCTTGTCCGAAGCCCTCGTCCGTGCCGTCACCGAACGCGGCTACGATTCACCCACCCCGATCCAGGCGAAAGCCATTCCGGCCGTGCTGTCGGGCGGCGACCTGCTCGCCGGCGCGCAGACCGGCACCGGCAAGACCGCCGGCTTCGTGCTGCCGATCCTGCAGCGCCTGTCGACGACGCCAGCGCGCAAGCCGGCTGCAGGCGGCGCGCGCCCGATTCGCGTGCTGATCCTGACGCCCACCCGCGAGCTCGCGGCGCAGGTCGAGGAAAGCGTCGTCGCCTATTCGAAGCACCTGAAGATCTCGTCGACCGTCGTGTTCGGCGGTGTCAACATCAACCCGCAGATCGACCGCCTGCGTCGCGGCGTGGACATCCTGGTCGCCACCCCGGGCCGCCTGCTCGACCACGCCGGCCAGCGCACGGTCGACCTGTCGGGCGTCGAGGTGCTGGTGCTCGACGAGGCGGACCGAATGCTCGACATGGGCTTCATCCACGACATTCGTCGCGTGCTGAAGCTGCTGCCGCCGCAGCGCCAGAACCTGCTGTTCTCGGCGACGTTCTCCGACGAGATCAAGGCGCTGGCCGACGGCCTGCTGAACAAGCCGGCGCTGATCGAGGTCGCGCGCCGCAACGCGACGGCCGACACGGTCCGCCAGCGCGTGCTGCCGGTCGACAAGGCGCGCAAGCGCGAGCTGCTGTCGCACCTGGTGCGCGAGCACAACTGGTTCCAGGTGCTGGTGTTCACGCGCACCAAGCACGGCGCGAACCGGTTGGCCGAGCAACTGACGAAGGACGGCATCCCGTCGCTGGCGATTCACGGCAACAAGAGCCAGAACGCGCGCACACGCGCGCTGTCCGAGTTCAAGTCCGGCAGCCTGCAGGTGCTGGTGGCGACCGACATCGCCGCGCGCGGCCTGGACATCGTCGAGCTGCCGCACGTCGTGAACTTCGACCTGCCCAACGTGCCGGAAGACTACGTGCATCGCATCGGCCGCACCGGCCGCGCCGGGGCCGAAGGCGAGGCCGTGTCGCTGGTTTCGCCCGACGAGAGCGGGCTGCTGCGCGACATCGAGCGGCTGATCCGGCGCGAGATCCCGCGCGAGACGATCGCCGGCTTCGAGCTCGACCCGAACGCGCGCAACGAACCGGACGTCGACGACCGGCCCCAGCGGCAATCGCGCCGGCCGATGCGCGGCGATGCGTCGCGTGGTGCGGGTCCCAGGCAGGGTGGCTCGCGCGGCCAGGGTGCCTACGCACCGTCGCGTGGCCAGGGCGCAGCCCAGGGCGCGCCGTCGCCTCGCGGCGCTTCGGCGCCGCAGGCGCAGCGCGCGTCTGCCCCGGCGCAGCGCGGCCCCGCGACGCCGGCGCAAGCTGCGCGTACCTCGACGGCCATCGCGGCACCGGCGCCCGCGGCGCCGGCGCGGCCGGCCGGCGTCGGCGGCTTCAGGGGCCGCCCGAGCCGATCAGGTCGATGAGCTCGGCGCCGTAGGCGTCGAGTTTCTTCTCGCCGACGCCGCTGACCGCGGCGAGTTCCTCGAGCGAGGCCGGCCGGCGCTGCGCAATTCCGCGCAGCGTCGTGTCGTGGAAGATCACGTAGGGCGGCACGCCGCGAGTCGTCGCGGTGACGCGGCGCCATTCCCTCAGGCGCTCGAACAGCGCATCGACCGCGGGATCGGCCGCATCGCGGGCCCCGGTCGGCGCTTCGCCGGGCACCGGTCCGCCTCGCGTGCGCCGCGCGGTGCGGCCCGGGCGGCGGGCCGGCTCCGCCTTCGGGCGGCGCAGCCGCAGCGTGCGCTCGCCGCGCAGCAGCTCGCGGCTCGAATCGGTGAGCGCGAGCACCTGGTGACGGGCGTGATCGACCGCCACCAGCTGCTGCGCGATCAGCTGGCGCAGCACGGCGCGCCATTCGGTTTCCGAAAGGTCTGCGCCGATGCCGAAGGTGCTGAGCGCGTCGTGGCCGTGCTGGCGCACCCGGTCGCCAGCCTGGCCGCGCAACACCGCGATGACGTGCTGCGCGCCGAAGCCGAAGCCGCTGGCCTGGCGGATCCGGTAGATGCACGACAGCAGCTTGCGGGCCGGCTCGGTGGCGTCCCAGGGTTCGGGGGGTTCGAGGCAGTTGTCGCAGTTGCCGCACGGCTGGCTGCCCTCGCCGAAGTAGGCGAGCAACCGCACGCGCCGGCAGTCGATCGTCTCGGCCAGCCCGAGCATCGCGTCGAGCTTGGCGCTGGAGACGCGCTTGTAGGCGTCGTCGGCCTCGGACTGCTCGATCAGGCGCCGTTGCTGGACGACGTCGGCCAGGCCGTAGGCCATCCACGCCTCGGCCGGCGCGCCGTCGCGTCCGGCACGGCCGGTTTCCTGGTAGTAGCCTTCGACGCTCTTCGGCATGTCGAGGTGCGCGACGAAGCGCACGTCGGGTTTGTCGATGCCCATTCCGAACGCGATCGTCGCCACCATCACCAGGCCGTCCTCGCGCAGGAAGCGCGCCTGGTGCGCGCTGCGCGTGGCGTT
>CALMSQ010000351.1:0-3183 GCA_937872345.1 uncultured Burkholderiales bacterium
GGAGCCGGAATAGCCTGCGAAGCCGAATACTTTCATGTCGATCCGAGGGTACCCGAAGCAGTGTAGCGCCGCAGCGGCAACCTGCCACCGGAAGGGGATCAGGGGGCCCAGGCGGGCTCAGGGCGGCTCAGGGGGCCGAGGGGGGCCCAGGCGGGCTCAGGGGCTCGCGGCCGGCCTCCCCGACCCGCAGCGCTCGGCGATGTAGCGCTTGAGCGCCTCGACGTCCGCGGCCATCCGCTCGAAGCGCTGGGGCCGGGCCTCGAGGTCCTCGAAGCCGGGCGGGCGCGGCGCCTCCTCGCCGATCGCCTCGCGGATCGTCTCGGCGAACTTGGCCGCCTGAGCGGTCTCCAGGCAGATCATCGGCACGCCCGGCTCGCGCCAGCGCCGCGCGACGAACACGCCGTCGGCGGTGTGCGTGTCGATCGTGACACCGTAGCGCTGGCGCGTCTCGCGGATAGTCGCCAGCCGGTCGGCGTGGCGGCTGCACCCCGAGACGAAGCCGTACTCGCGCAGCCGCTCGAACTCGGGCGTGCCGGCGATGTCGAACTCGCCGCGCACGTCGAGCTCGCGCCACATGGCCGCCACGCGCGCCGCGTCGCCGCCGACCAGGTCGTGAACGAAGCGCTCGAAGTTCGACGCCTTCGAGATGTCCATCGACGGACTGCTGGTCTGGTGGGTCTCGGCGGTGCCGCGCGGACGGTAGCGCCCCGTGCGGAAGAATTCGTCGAGCACGTCGTTCTCGTTGGTGGCCACGACGAGCCTCGAGATCGGAAGACCCATCATCCGTGCGATGTGGCCGGCCAGCACGTTGCCGAAGTTGCCCGAGGGCACGGCGAACGACACCCGCTGGCTGTCGTGGTCGGTCGCCGCGAACCAGCCCTTGAAGTAGTAGACCACCTGCGCGACCACCCGCGCCCAGTTGATCGAGTTGACGGTGCCGATCGCGTAGCGCTGCTTGAACGCGAGGTCGTTCGACACGGCCTTGACCATGTCCTGGCAATCGTCGAAGACGCCGTCGACCGCGATGTTGAAGATGTTCGGGTCGTCGAGCGAGAACATCTGCGCGGTCTGGAACGGGCTCATGCGGCCGTACGGCGACAGCATGAACACGCGGATGCCGCGCCGGCCGCGCATCGCGTACTCGGCGGCGCTGCCGGTGTCGCCCGAGGTGGCCCCGAGGATGTTGAGCTCCCTGCCCTCTTTCGCCAGCACGTACTCGAACAGCTGGCCGAGCAGTTGCATAGCGACGTCCTTGAACGCCAGCGTCGGCCCGTTCGACAGCCGCAGCAGGTGCAGGTCCGGCTCGAGCGCGTGCAGCGGCGTGATCTCTTGCGAGCCGAATACCTGCGCGGTGTAGGTGCGATCGACCAGCGTGCGCAGGTCGGCCTCGGGCACGTCGTCGGCATAGAGTCGCAGGATCTCGAACGCGAGCTCCGGATACGCGAGCTTGCGCCAGCGCGCGAGCGTCGCCGCGTCGATGCGCGGATAGCGCTCGGGCACGACCAGGCCGCCGTCGGTGGCGAGGCCACCCAACAGGATCTCGGTGAAGCGGGCCGGCGGCATGCCGCCGCGGGTCGACAGGTAGTTCATCGGGGCTCGGTGCGGAATCAGTTCAGCTCTTCGAGACGGATGCGGGTCGCCTTCGACAGCACCGTCGGCAGCGCCTCGATGCGCCGGATCGCGGTGATGATCTGGCGCTCGACCGTTCGGTGCGTGAGCAGGATGATGTCGGTCTGGTTCTCGCCCTCGGCCGGCTCGCGCTGCAAGGCCGCGTCGATCGAGATGCGCGCGTCGGCAAGGATGCGCGTGATGTCGGCCAGCACGCCCGGCTCGTCCGCCACCCTCAGCCGCAGGTAGTACGCGGTCTGCACCGACTCGATCGGCAGGATCGGCTCGTCGGACAGCGACTCGGCCTGGAACGCGAGGTGCGGCACGCGGTTGCCCGGGTCGGCGGTGAAGGTGCGCGCCACGTCGACCAGGTCGGCGATGACCGCGCTGGCCGTCGGCTCGGCGCCGGCGCCCTTGCCGTAGTACATCGTGTGGCCGACCGCGTCGCCCTTGACCCAGACCGCGTTCATCGCCCCCTCGACGTTGGCGATCAGCCGGCGCGACGGGATCAGCGTCGGGTGCACGCGCAGCTCGATGCCCGCCTGCTCGCCGTCGCTGCCGTCGCGGCGCCGCGTGATGCCGAGCAGCTTGATCCGGTAGCCGAGCTGCTCGGCGTAGCGGATGTCCTCGGCCTGCAGCTTCGTGATCCCTTCGACGTAGGCCTTGTCGAACTGCATCGGCACACCGAACGCGATCGCCGCCAGAATCGTCGCCTTGTGCGCGGCGTCGACACCCTCGATGTCGAAGGTGGGGTCGGCTTCGGCGTAGCCCAGCCGCTGCGCCTCCTTCAGGACCGCGTCGAACGGCAGCCCCTTGTCGCGCATCTCCGACAGGATGAAGTTGGTGGTGCCGTTGATGATCCCGGCGATCCACTCGATGCGATTGGCGGTGAGCCCCTCGCGCAGCGCCTTGATGATCGGGATGCCTCCGGCCACCGCCGCCTCGAACGCGACCATCACGCCCTTCCTCGACGCGGCGAGGAAGATCTCGTTGCCGTGCACCGCCAGCAGCGCCTTGTTGGCCGTGACCACGTGCTTGCCCTGCTCGATCGCCTCGAGCACCAGCGTGCGCGCGATGCCGTAGCCGCCGATCAGCTCGACCACCACGTCGATCTGCGGGTCGTTCACCACGTCGCGCGCGTCGCCGACCACCTGCACCGAGTCGCCGACGATCGCCCGCGCGCGCGCCACGTCGAGGTCGGCCACCTTGGTGATCTCGATGCTGCGCCCGGCCCGCCGCCGGATCTCGTCCTGGTTCCGGCGCAGCACCTCGAAGGTGCCGCCGCCCACCGTGCCGATTCCCAGCAGGCCAACCCGCACCGGTCCGAACTTCTCTTTCTTCATGTCAGATGCTCCAGCGCGAATGTCGCGGCGTGCGACGCTCGGAGGGTTGGCGCGTGCAAAGGCGCGGGCCGACGGCCCGCACCTTTGCCGGCACCGTCGTGGTGCTCGTGAGCAAGGGCCGCGACTTCGGTTCGAGCACCGATAAGGGTGCCAGAGCGGCAGGCGGCGGCGGGCCGCGTTGGCGAGCCCGCAGCGCGCGGGCACGGCGGGGTGGCGCGGCGCGCAGCGGCCC
>CALMSQ010000352.1:0-4222 GCA_937872345.1 uncultured Burkholderiales bacterium
CTGGTCTGGCTTCACCTGGAGAACCAGCCGCAGCAGAAGATCGCGGACCTCGCCTGGTACACGTTCTGGTACGTGGTGCCCACGCTGCCGATGTTCCTCGTCTTTCCCGCGCTGCTGCCGCGCATCGGTTTCTGGCCTGCGCTGGGTACCTGCGTCGTCGTCACGATCGTGAGCTTCGGCCTGTTCGCGCTGGTCGTGCGCCGCTTCGGGATCGAGCTCCTGTGACCGTGCGCGCGCCGCGTTCGGCCGCTTCGCGCGCGGGCCGCCCCGCCGGGCCGCGGCCTGCGCTGGACCGCCTGCGCCACGATCTTGCGCATGCCGACGCGATGGTGGCGCTGTCGGCGTTGGGCGCCGTCGCGGGGCTGGTCGTCGGCGTCCTGATCGTGGCGTTCCGGCTGGTCACCGAGAAGACGCTGGTCGTGGCGGGGCTGATGGACGACGCCGAGCGTTTCGAGGCACTTCCCTGGCCCTGGCGGCTCGCGTTGCCGATTGCAGGGGGCCTCGCCGTCGGCCTGATCTTCCAGTGGGCGTCGGTGGGCTCGCGACAGGTCGGCCCCGCGCACGTGATGGCGCAACTGGCGAGCCAGGCCGGACGCATGCCCTGGCGAAACGCCGTGATGCAGTTCGTCGGCGGCGCGATCTCGATCGTCAGCGGGCATTCGGTCGGCCGCGAGGGACCGGTGATCCACGTCGGCGCCGCCAGCGCCAGCCTGTTCGGCCAGTGGCTGCGCCTGCCGAACAACAGCCTGCGCACGCTGGTGGCCTGCGGGGTGGCCGGGGCGATCGCCGCGTCGTTCAACACGCCGATCGCCGGCGTGGTGTTCGCGATGGAAGTGGTGCTGCTCGAATACACGCTGGTGGGGTTCGCGCCGGTGATCCTCGCGGCGGTCAGCGCGACGTCGCTGAGCCGGCTCGTCTATGGCGCCGATCCCGCCTTCGCGGTGCCCGAGCTGCAGCGCGCGTCGCTTCTCGACCTGCCGTGGATCGTCGTGCTCGGCGTCGCCGTCGGCTGCCTCGCCGCGGCCTACGTGGCGGGCACGCGGCGCCTCGACCAGCGCTCGCGCCACCTTCCGCTGTGGCTGCGAACGACGGCGGCCGGCGCGTTCACCGGGCTGTGCGCGCTCGCCGCGCCCGAGGTCATGGGCCTGGGTTACGACACGGTGCAACTGACGCTGCTGGGCGAGATCGGCCTGGCGGCGCTGGTCGTCATCGCGCTGCTGAAGCTGGCGGCGACGGTCGCCTGCGGCGGCCTCGGCCTGCCCGGCGGACTGATCGGTCCGATGGTCGTGATGGGCGCGACGGCGGGCGGTGCGTTGGGAATCGTCGGTCACTCGCTGGCGCCCGGCCTGGGCGCTTCGCCGGTCCTCTACGCGATGCTCGGGGTCGCCGCGATGATGGGGGCGAGCCTGCAGGCGCCGCTAGCGGCGCTGATGGCGATCCTCGAGCTCACCGGCCGTGCCGACGTGCTGCTGCCCGGCATGGCTGCGGTCATCCCTGCGCTGCTCGTGGCGCGCGCGGCATTCGGACAAGACCCGATCTTCGTCGCGATCCTGCGCGGCCGCGGCATCGACTACCGGTTCGACCCCGTCGCCGCACTGCTCGATCGCACCGGGGTCGCCGCAGCGATGAACGGGCGTTTCGCGATCGTCGATTCTTCGTCGCCGCCGGCGCGATGGGAGGAGGCGCTGGCCTCGGATCCGGACTGGCTGTTGCTCGCCGACGGCGACTCGATCGGCGCGGTGCTGCGGCCGCAGGCGCTTGCCGACACCCGGCGTGCCGCAACCGCGGGCGAGGCCTTGCCGTTCGCCATCGTGTCGCTGCACGCGACGCTGGGCGAGGCGCTGCGCGGCCTCGACCAGGCGCAGACGCCGATCGGCCTGGTCTGCAGCGGCGACGCCGCACGACCCGGCGAGGTCTGCGGCGTCATCGAACGGCAGCAGATCGAGGCGGCGGTCGGCTACCGGGCTTGAGCGGCGCCTGCGGGGGCTGCTACTTCGAGTACTTGCGGAACTGCGGCTTGCGCTTCTCGAGAAACGCCTGCACGCCTTCGCGCGATTCCTCGGTGTCGTAGTAGAGCTTGAGCGCGTACATCCCCATGCCGGCGATGCCCGCCTGGTGCGCGGTGTCCATGTTGAACGAGCGCTTGGCGATCGCGAGCGCGGTCGGGCTCTTCTCCATGATCTCGTCGCACCACTTCTGCACCTCGGCGTCGAGCTGGTCATGCGCGACGACCGTGTTCACCAGCCCCATCGCCAGCGCCTCGGCGGCCGAGTATCGCCGGCACAGGTACCAGATCTCGCGGGCCTTCTTCTCGCCGACCACGCGCGCCAGGAACGCGGTGCCGTAGCCGGGATCGACCGAGCCGACCTTCGGGCCCACCTGTCCGAACACCGCCTTCTCGGAGGCGATCGTGAAGTCGCAGATCGTGCACAGCACGTTGCCGCCGCCGATCGCGTAGCCCTGCACGCGCGCGATCACCGGCTTGGGCACGTCGCGGATCGCCGCATGGAGCTCCTCCATCGGCAGGCCGATCGTGCCGCGGCCGTCGTACTGGCCCTCGTGCGCCGACTGGTCGCCGCCGGTGCAGAACGCGCGGTCGCCGGCGCCGGCCAGCACGATCGCGCCGATCTCGCGGTCGTAGCCGGCGCGGTTGATCGCGTGGATCAGCTCGTCGCAGGTCTGGCCGCGGAACGCGTTCATCTTGTCGGGGCGGTTGATCGTGATCCACGCGGCGCCATTGCGCACTTCGTAGAGGATGTCCTGGTAGTTCCTGTCCATGGTCTTCTGGCTCCGGTGAGGGGACTTCGATCGACCCGCCGCGCGCGCGGCCGCGGGCCGCCGGCTAGGGTGCGTCGGGCCCGGCGGCCACGAAGCTCCCGCTCTTGCCGCCGTGCTTCTCCATCAGCTGCACGCGCTCGATCACCATGCCGCGATCGACCGCCTTGCACATGTCGTAGACGGTGAGCAGGCCAACCTGCACCGCCGTCAGGGCCTCCATCTCGACGCCGGTCTTGCCTTCGCATTCGACCGTGGCCGTGCAGTGCACGGCGCTGGCGGCCTCGTCGATGTCGAAGTCCACCGCGACCCGCGTGATCGGCAGCGGGTGGCACAGGGGAATGAGGTCGGCGGTTCGCTTGGCCCCCTGGATCGCGGCGATGCGTGCCACGCCGATCACGTCGCCCTTCTTCGCGGTGCCTTCCCGCACCAGCGCCAGCGTCGCGGGCTTCATGCGGATCGTGCCGCGCGCGACGGCCACGCGATGGGTGACCGCCTTGCCGGCGACGTCGACCATGTGCGCGCGGCCGGCCGGGTCGAAATGCGTCAGCGCGTCGCCCGGCGACGCTCGGGGGGCTCTGGTCATGGTGGGGCTCCGGTCCCGACTATGATAGCAACCCGCCTTTCCTGGATTTCCGGTGTTGCCCCGTCGTAGCCTGTCGTCGCGATGCATGGCGGCCTTGCTGGCCGGCGCGCTCGCGTTCGCCCCCTCGTTCGCCCACGCGCAGATCGACAACCTGCCCAGGCTCGGCGACGCGTCTGCCGACGAACTGTCGCCGGCCACCGAGCGCCGCATCGGCGAGTCGATCGTGCGCGAGATGCGCCGGCGCGGCTCGATCCACGACGACGTCGAGATCACCGACTACCTGAACCGCTTCGCGGCCCAGCTGACCGAGACGACGCCGGCCGCCGGCTACGGCTTCGAGTTCTTCCTGGTGCGCGACGGCACGCTCAACGCGTTCGCGCTACCCGGCGGCTACATCGGCGTGCACACCGGGCTGATCGTTGCCGCGCAGTCGGAGTCCGAGCTGGCGTCGGTGCTCGCGCACGAGATCGGCCACGTGACGCAGCGGCACCTCGCGCGAATGCTCTCGCGAGAGCGCCAGACCTCGGTCGTGATGCTCGCGGCGCTGGTCCTCGCGGCGCTGGCCGCGCGCTCGAGCCCGCAGGCGGTCGGCGGACTGGCTTCGCTCGGCAGCACGGTGGCCCAGCAGCAGATGCTCAGCTTCTCGCGCGACGCCGAGCGCGAGGCCGACCGGGTCGGCCTCGACATCCTGCGCCAGGGCGGCTTCGACGCCAACGGCATGGTGTCGTTCTTCGGGCGGCTGCAGCAGGCCGGGCGCCTCTACGAAAGCAGCGCGCCGGAATACCTGCGCACGCACCCGATCACCTCCGACCGCATCGCCGACATCCAGAGCCGCGTCGGCGAGACCCGCTACCGGCAGCG
>CALMSQ010000353.1:0-11796 GCA_937872345.1 uncultured Burkholderiales bacterium
GCCGCCTCGACGTGCGCCTGCGCCGCGCGCAGCGCGATCAGGTGCCGCTCGCGCGCGATGAAGGTCGACTCGCCGCTCGCTTGCCAGCCGGCCAGCTCGAGCAGCCGTGCACGCAGCAGGTCGATCCCCGCCCCCGTCTTCGCCGAGAGCCAGACCGACGACACCGATTGGCCGCGTTCCGGCCAACTTTCATCGCCGATCGTCTCGCCCCCGCCTGCCGCCTGATCGGCGACTGTACCGGCGCCGTCCGCCCACGCGGTCCGCGCCGCCATCCCCGCCAGGTCGATCTTGTTGTAGACCCGCACCATCGGCACCGCCTCGGCCAGCCGATGGTCGAGCTCGCGCTCGATCGCCTCCGCCGCCGCGGTATCGGTCTCGCGGGCATCGAGCAGGTGCAGCACGACGTCGGCCTGCGCCGCCTCCGCCCAGGTCCGGGCGATGCCGAGTTGCTCGACCTGATCGCTCGTCTCGCGCAACCCGGCCGTGTCGACGATGTTCAGCGGCACCCCCTCGATCTGGATCGCCTGCGCGATCCGGTCGCGGGTCGTGCCCGGAATCTCGGTGACGATCGCCACCTCGGCGCCGGCCAGCGCGTTGAGCAGCGAGCTCTTGCCGACGTTCGGCTCACCGAGCAGCACCACGTTCAGCCCGTCGCGAAGCAAGGCGCCACGCCGCGCGTTGGCCAGCAAAGCATGCAGATCGTCTCGAATCCTCGCCAGGCGGCCGCGCGCGTCGGACGCCTCCAGGAAGTCGATCTCCTCCTCGGGGAAGTCGAGCGTCGCCTCGACCAGCGTGCGCAGCTCGATCAGCCGCTCGACCAGCCCGTGCACGGCCGCCGAGAACTCGCCCGACAGCGACCGGGTGGCCGAGCGCGCCGCCTGCTCGGTGCTGGCGTCGATCAGGTCGGCAACGGCCTCGGCCTGCGCCAGGTCGAGCTTGTCGTTCAGGAACGCACGCTGGGTGAACTCGCCGGGCTCGGCCAGCCGCAGCCCGAGCTCGCGCCCGGCTTCCAGCACCCGGCGCAACAGCAGCTGCAGCACGACCGGCCCGCCGTGCCCCTGCAGCTCCAGCACGTCCTCGCCGGTGTACGACTGCGGCGCCGGGAAGTGGATCGCGATCCCCTGGTCGATCGCCCCGCCATCGGCCGCCAGGAACGGCCCGTAGGTCGCATGCCTGGGCGCCAGTGTCCGGCCCAGCACCGCCGCGACGATCGGCGACAGGTCGCGCCCGGAGACCCGGACGACGCCGATGCCACCCCTGCCCGGCGCCGTCGCGATCGCGGCGATTGGAAGATCCGAGATCATCGTCGCATCATCCTTGGCCGGGCCGCCCAAAGGCAAGCGGCGCCCGCAGGCGCCGCTTCGCAGTGACCCGAGCCCGCCCGGTCAGCCGCGCGCCTTCGCCGCCGCCGCCTGCTGCGTGATCTTGCGCGTGATCACCCACTGCTGCGCGATCGAGTAGACGTTGTTCACCAGCCAGTACAGCACCAGGCCCGCCGGGAAGAAGAAGAACATCACCGAGAACACCAGCGGCATGATCATCATCATCTTCGCCTGCACCGGGTCGGGCGGCGTCGGGTTCAGCTTGGTCTGGATGAACATCGTCCCCGCCATCACCAGCGGCAGGATGTAGTAGGGGTCCGGCGCCGCCAGGTCGGTGATCCACCCGATCCACGGTGCGTCGCGCATCTCCACCGACGCGAGCAGCACCCAGTACAGCGCGATGAACACCGGGATCTGCACCACGATCGGCAGGCAGCCGCCGAGCGGGTTGATCTTCTCGGTCTTGTACAGCTCCATCATCGCCTGGTTCATCTTCACGCGATCGTTGCCGTAGCGCTCGCGGATCGCGGTGAGCCGCGGCGTGACCGCCTTCATCCGCGCCATCGACTTGTAGCTCGCCGCCTGCAGCGGGAAGAAGATGGTCTTCACGACGATCGTCAGCAGCACGATCGCCCAGCCCCAGTTGCCCACCAGCCCGTGCAGCTTCTGCAGCAGCCAGTGGATCGGCTGCGCGACCGCGGTGAGCCAGCCGTAGTCGACGGTCAGGTCCAGGCCCGGCGCGATGCTCTCGAGCATGCGCTGGTCCTGCGGGCCGACCAGCAGCCGCGACTGGACGGTCGTGCTCGCCTGCGGCGCCAGTTCGGCCAGCGGCTCCTTGATGCCCACCGAGTACAGGTTCGTGTCGACCTTGCGCGTGTAGAACTCGCGATTGACCTTGGGCGCCGGAATCCACGCCGAGACGAAGTAGTGCTGGATGATGCCGACCCAGCCGTTGTCCGCGCTCATGGCGTGCTTCGCCTTGTCCTTCTCGATGTCGCCGAAGGCCACCTTCTGGAACTTGTCGGCGTCGGTGTACACCACCGGGCCCGTGTAGGTGCTGTAGAACTTCGACTCCCCGGGCGGCGGATTGCCGTCGCGCGTGAGCTGCATGTAGAGCACCGGCCGCGCCGGCGCGGTGCCGACGTTGGTGATCTCGTCCTTCACGTCGACGACGTACGCGCCGCGCGCCAGCGTGTAGGTGCGCACCAGCCGCACGCCGCCGCTTTCGGCGGCCAGGGTCAGCTTCACTGCGTCGCCGCCCGCTGCCAGCACGTGCGGCCCCGCATTGCCATCCACCGGCGTCATCGGCGTGCGGTGATTCGGGTAGCCGGGCCCGTCGGCGGCGCCGATCAGGCCGCTCTGCGCAACGTACAGCTTGCCGGGCAGGCTCTGCAGCAGCACCAGGTTGTGCGCCCGGTCGTTGAGGTCGCGATGGTGGAGCAGCTCGGCCCGCTGGATCTGGCCGCCGACCGGGTTCACGTCGAGCGCCAGCACGTCGTTGGCCAGGCGGATCACCTGGCCCGAGGTCGCGGCGGCCGCCTCCGGTGCGCCCGAGGGCGCGGCCGCTTGCGCGGCGGCCGATCCACCGGCCTGCGCGGCGGGCGCGGCGCCCGGCACCTCGGCCGTGGTGGTGCCCGCCGGCGGGATGCTGGCGTCGGTCGGCTTGCCGTTGCCGGACGCCGCCGGGGCGGTCGCCTGCGGCGTCGCGCCGCCGAACAGCGACGGATGGCCCTGATGGCGCTGCCACGAATCCCACAGGAACAACAGCGACATCGAGAAGACGATCCAGAGGATCATTCGTTGGGTCTGCATGGTCTATCGTTCAGTGGGTTCGTTGCCGCGCAGCGCCGCCGGCCACCGGCAACGGCACAGCGCAGGCGGGCGGTCCGGGACTTCGTCCAGGCCGCCGGGATTGAAGGGATGACAGCGCGCGAAGCGCCTGATCGCGAGCCAGCCGCCGGCCACCGCGCCGTGCCGCTCGATGGCCTGCAGCGCGTAGTCGGAACACGTGGGCAGGAAACGGCAGCGCGGCGTCGTCATCGGGCTGATCGCCACCCGATAAAAACGAATCAACGCCGCGAGCACCCGCTTCACCCCTGCTTCTCCTGTTCAGCGACCGGCCAGGCGCCGGCTCATCGCCCGGAACGCCTCGTCGAGCTCGGCGCGGACGAGCGCCTTGCGGTGCCGTGCGCCGCGCGCCGGCGGCAGCACCGTCATGCGCAGCAACGCGGCCACGGGCGCCCGCGCGACGTCCGCCGCGCGCCAGGCCTCGCGCGCGACGCGGCGAACCGCGTTGCGATCGACTGCCCTGGCCAGCAGACGTTTCGGAATCGCCATGAACAATACGCCGGGTGGACCGTCGAGCACCCGCCAGTGCAGGCTGAAGTGCTCGCCCCGGACGCCGGGTCGCGTGCGCAGCAGCGCGGCCACGGTGCCGCGCGGCAGGCGCGCGGGCCCCGCGCCCGCCGGGCGCGCCGATTCAGACGGCGAGACGCTTGCGGCCTTTGGCGCGGCGCGCGCGGATGACGTCACGACCGCCACGGGTTTTCATGCGGGCAAGAAAGCCGTGCGTGCGCTTTCGCCGCACGACGGAGGGTTGATAGGTGCGTTTCATCGGGAAAGTCCTCGGCCGGGGAGGGAAAAGCCTTTCATTACAACGCATTAGACGCCCGGCTGTCAATTTCGGGTTGGCGTCGAGGCCCCATGAAGGGGTAAAATGGGCGGTTTCGTGCCCCGCCCAAACCCCGTTCGCCCGCCACGCTTGCCCGAATCGATCGACACCATGTTGGACCGCTGGCTCGCCTGCGTGGCTCGGCTCGAAAGCGAGATCCCTGCCCAACAGTTCAAGCCCTGGATCAAGCCGCTGGTCTTCCTCGGCTATGACGAGGGCGAGCATCTGCTGCGGCTGGGCGTCCCGAACCACTTCAAGCTGAACTGGGTGAAGTCGCAGTTCGAGTCGCGCATCGAGACGATCGCGCGCGAGACCATCGAGCCCGAGCTGCGCGTGAGCTTCGAGATTCACCGCGCGGCCGCTGCCGCGAACGACACGCTGCAGCCCGACGCGCTGCGCGGCGCAACCCCCGAGGCCCGCGCCGGCCTCGACGCTGCGGCGCTCGATGGAATCGACATCGACGCGTTCGACGCCGTCGAACCAGCCGTCCCCGCGACGCCGCCCGCGCACGCCGCACCCGACGCGCAGACGCGGCTGCGCCCCGAGCTCACCTTCGACACCTTCGTGCACGGCAAGGCCAACCAGATCGCCTGGTCGGCGGCGCTGCAGGTGGTCGAGCGGCCCGGCACCGCCTACAACCCGCTCTTCCTGTACGGCGGGGTGGGGCTGGGCAAGACCCACCTGCTGCACGCGGTGGGCAACGCCATCCTCGAGCGCAAGCCCGATGCGCGCGTGCGCTACATCCACGCGCAGGACTACTTCGACGAGATGGTGCGCGGCATCCAGCGCAAGTCGCTGCACGAGTTCAAGAAGAAATACCAGTCGCTCGACCTGCTGCTGATCGACGACATCCAGTTCCTCGGCGGCAAGGAACGCACGCAGGAAGAGTTCTTCTACACCTTCGAGGCGCTGCTCACCGCGCGCAAGCAGCTGATCATCACCAGCGACACCTATCCGAAGGAGCTGTCGGCCTTCGAAGACCGGCTGGTGTCGCGCTTCGGCTCGGGCCTCATCGTCGAGATCGAGCCGCCCGAGCTCGAGATGCGCGTCGCGATCCTGCTGAAGAAGGCCGAGCAGTCCGGCGAGAAGCTGCCCGAAGAGGTCGCGTTCTTCGTCGCGAAGAACCTGCGCTCGAACGTTCGCGAGCTCGAGGGCGCGCTGCTGCGCGTCATCGCGTTCGCGCGCTTCCGCAACAAGGCCGTCACCGCCGACCTCGCCAAGGAAGCGCTGAAAGACCTGCTCGAGCTGAACCGGCCGCCGATCTCGATCGAGTCGATCCAGAAGACGGTGGCCGACTTCTTCAAGATCAAGGTCGCCGACATGTACAGCAAGCGCCGGCCCGCGCACATCGCCCGCGCGCGCCAGGTCGCCATGTACTTCGCCAAGGAGCTCACGCAGAAGAGCTTTCCCGAGATCGGCGAAGCCTTCGGCGGCCGCGACCACACCACGGTCATGCACGCGGTCAAGCGCATCGCCGAACTGCGCCAGCACGACCAGGAATGGAACCGCCAGTTGCACGTGCTCGACCAGACGCTGCGCGGATGAGGGCCGGCATGCACAGCGTGGGCAAGGGCGGGACAAGCGCGGGATCGAATGTGGACAACCCGCCTCTTTTCCGGGCAGGCGCAAGTTGTTCGACCGGGTCCACAGGCCCGGGTGCCGATCTTCCACACCCCCGAAACGCCCGCAAACCCAATGCCCGCGCAGGGCAGGGCGGGTTGTCCCCAGAGTTGCGCCCCGTACATCCAACAACAGCAACAGGAATCTAAAGCAATGCAGTTCATCAAAGCCAACCGCGATGCGATCCTGAAGCCCCTGCAGACCGTGGCCGGAATCGTCGAGCGCCGGCACACGCTGCCGATCCTGGCCAACGTGCTGCTGCGCAAGACCGGCGACGACGTCTCGTTCCTCGCCACCGACGTCGAGATCCAGATCCAGACCACCGCGCAACTCGGGGCCGGCAAGGAAGACGGCGGCACGACCGTCTCGGCGCGCAAGCTGCTCGACATCCTGCGTTCGCTGCCCGACGGCGCCGACGTCTCGATCAAGGTCGAGAACAAGCGCGCGACCATCCAGGCCGGCAAGAGCCGGTTCGCGCTGCAGACGCTGGCGGCCGAGGAGTACCCGACGGTCGCGGTCAACGAGCAGTTCGTCGCGTCGTTCTCGCTGCCGCAGAAGCAGCTCAAGCACCTGTTCCAGATGGTGCACTTCGCGATGGCGCAGCAGGACATCCGCTACTACCTGAACGGCCTGCTGCTGGTCACCGACGGCCCGCAGGTCAAGGTGGTGGCCACCGACGGCCACCGGCTGGCGTTCTGCGAGGCCGCGATCGAGGGCGCGCAGCTCGCGAAGCAGGAAGTGATCATCCCGCGCAAGACCGTGCTCGAACTGCAGCGGCTGCTCGCCGACAGCGACGAGCCGGTGCTGATCGACGTGTCGGGCAACCAGGTGCGCTTCCGCTTCGGCGAGGTCGAGATGATCTCGAAGCTGGTCGAGGGCAAGTTCCCCGACTACCAGCGCGTCATCCCGCAGGGCTACACGCGGCGCGTGACCGTCGCGCGCGACGTGCTCGCCGCGTCGCTCGCGCGCGCGTCCATCCTCACCAGCGACAAGTTCAAGGGCGTGCGCCTGAGCCTGTCGCCGGGCGCCATGAAGATCCAGACCAGCAACGCCGAGCAGGAAGAGGCGGTCGAGGAAATCGAGGTCGACTACGCCGGCGACGGCCTGGAGATCGGCTTCAACGTCGGCTACCTGCAGGACGTGCTGGGCAACCTGAAGAACGAGTCGATCCGGATGGACTTCGGCGACGCCAACACCAGTGCGTTGCTGACGGTGCCCGACGACGAGCAGTTCAAGTACGTCGTGATGCCGATGCGCATCTGAGGAACACGATGACCGACGCGGAAAAGCAGTACGACTCCTCCTCGATCCAGATCCTCGAGGGGCTGGAGGCGGTTCGCAAGCGCCCGGGCATGTACATCGGGGACACCTCCGACGGCACCGGCCTGCACCACATGGTGTTCGAGGTGGTCGACAACTCGATCGACGAGGCGCTGGCCGGGCATTGCGACGAGATCGTCGTCACGATCCACACCGACAACTCGATCTCGGTGGTCGACAACGGCCGCGGCATTCCCACCGGCATCAAGTGGGACGACAAGCACGAGCCCAAGCGCAGCGCGGCCGAGATCGCGATGACGGAACTCCACGCCGGGGGCAAGTTCAACCAGAACAGCTACAAGGTGTCGGGCGGCCTGCACGGCGTGGGCGTCTCCTGCGTGAACGCGCTGTCGAAGTGGCTGCGCCTGACCATCCGGCGCGAAGGCAAGGTGCACTTCACCGAGTTCCACCACGGCGTCGTTCACGAGCGCGTCGTCGAGACGCGCGACGGTGTCGAGGTGTCGCCGATGCGTGTCACCGGCGACACGCAGCTGCGCGGCACCGAGGTGCACTTCCTGGCCGACGAGTCGATCTTCGGCAACGTCGAGTTCCACTACGAGATCCTCAGCAAGCGGCTGCGCGAACTCAGCTTCCTGAACAACGGCGTTCGCATCAAGCTGGTCGACCAGCGCCAGGGCAAGGAAGAAGACTTCGCGTTCTCGGGCGGCGTGCGCGGCTTCGTCGAGTACATCAACAAGACCAAGGCCACGATCCACCCGAACATCTTCCACACCTCGGGCGAGATCGAGGTCGAGGTCGGCGGCGAGCACAAGCGCGTGTTCGTCGAGGTCGCGATGCAGTGGAACGACGGCTACACCGAGCAGGTGCTCTGCTTCACCAACAACATCCCGCAGAAGGACGGCGGCACGCACCTCACCGGCCTGCGCGCGGCGATGACCCGCGTCATCAACAAGTACATCGAGCAGAACGAGCTCGCGAAGAAGGCCAAGGTCGAGACCGGCGGCGACGACATGCGCGAGGGCCTGGCCTGCGTGCTGTCGATCAAGATGGCCGACCCGAAGTTCTCCAGCCAGACCAAGGAGAAGCTCGTCTCGTCCGAGGCGCGCCCGGCGGTCGAGGACATCGTCGCGAAGGCGCTCGACGAGTTCCTGCTCGAGAAGCCGGTCGACGCGAAGATCATCTGCAGCAAGATCGTCGACGCGGCGCGCGCGCGCGAAGCCGCGCGCAAGGCGCGCGAGATGACCCGCCGCAAGGGGCTGCTCGACGGCGTGGGGCTGCCCGGCAAGCTCGCCGATTGCCAGGAGAAGGACCCGGCGCTCTCCGAGATCTTCATCGTCGAGGGCGACTCGGCCGGCGGCTCGGCCAAGCAGGGCCGCGACCGCAAGTTCCAGGCGATCCTGCCGCTGCGCGGCAAGGTGCTCAACGTCGAGAAGGCGCGCTTCGACAAGCTGATCTCGTCCGAGCAGATCGCCACGCTGATCACCGCGCTGGGCACCAACATCGGCCCCGACTACGACGTCGGCAAGCTGCGCTACCACCGCATCATCGTGATGACCGACGCCGACGTCGACGGCAGCCACATCCGCACGCTGCTGCTCACGTTCTTCTACCGTCAGATGCCCGACCTCGTCGAGCGCGGCCACGTCTACATCGCGCAGCCGCCGCTGTACAAGGTCAAGCACGGCAAGGACGAGCGCTACCTGAAGGACGACCACGAGCTCAACCAGTACATGCTGCGGCACGCGCTCGACGGCGCCGTGCTGTTGCCCGCCGTGGGCGCCGAGCCGATCCGCGGCGAGGCGCTGGGCGAGCTGGCGCGCAAGTACCTGCTGGCCGAAGCGGTCATCGAGCGACTGGCACGCATCATCGACGCCGACGCGCTGCGCGCGATCCTCGACGGTTGCGCGATCGACCTCGCCAACGAGCAGAGCACGATGGCCTCGGCCGGCCGGCTGGCGCAGGCGATGTTGAAGTACGCGCCGCTCACCAACGGCGACGCGCCGTCGGTGCGGCCGCGCTTCGACGACAAGCACGAGAAGTGGCTGCTGGTCATCGAGCGCAAGCACCACGGCAACGTGAAGGCCAGCGCGATCGACGCCGACTTCCTGGTTTCGGCCGACTATCGCGCGCTGGCCGACTGCGCGCAGACGTTCGCGGGCCTGGTGGGCGCCGGCGCCGAGATCCGCCGCGGCGAGGGCGACAAGCAGAAGAGCCAGCCGGTGGCCGACTTCCGCGCCGCGATGCGCTGGCTGCTCGCCGAGGCCGAGCGCGGCGTCGGGCGCCAGCGCTACAAGGGCCTGGGCGAGATGAACGCCGAGCAGCTGTGGGAGACCACGATGGACCCGGCCGCGCGCCGGCTGCTGCGCGTGCAGATCGAGGACGCGCTCGCCGCCGACCAGATCTTCGCGACGCTGATGGGCGACGAGGTCGAGCCTCGGCGCGCGTTCATCGAGCAGAACGCGCTGGTGGCACGCAACATCGACGTGTAGCGGGCCGCGGCAGGCATGAACAACGGCCCGACGCTGCCGATTCGCCGCGTCGCCATCGACACCTGGCGCGAGAACGTGGTGTTCCTGCACCGCGACTGCCCGGTCGTGCGCGCGTCGGGCTTCCAGGCGCTGGCGAAGGTCCGCGTGCAGGCCAACGGCAAATCGCTGATCGCCGTGCTCAACGTCGTCGACGACGACTGCATCTGCGCGCCGCGCGAGCTCGGGCTGAGCGAAGACGCGTTCGAGCGGCTGGGCACCGAAGAGGGCGAGCAGGCCCGGATCGAGCAGGCCGAGCCGGCGCCGTCGATCGCCGCGCTTCACCGCAAGATCGCCGGCGAGCGGCTGGGGCACGAAGACCTGCACGCGATCGTGCAGGACATCGCGGCGGCGCGCTATTCCAGGATCGAGCTGGCCGCCTTCGTCGTCGCCACCAACCAGTTCGAGCTCGATCGCGACGAGGTGCTCAACCTGACCGAGGCGATGATCGCCTGCGGCCAGCGCATCGACTGGCAGCGCGAGGTCGGCGCGGGCCCGGTCGTCGACAAGCACTGCATCGGCGGCATTCCGGGCAACCGGACCTCGATGGTCGTCGTGCCCATCGTCGCCGCGCACGGCATGCTGTGTCCGAAGACCTCGTCGCGCGCGATCACGTCGCCCGCGGGAACCGCCGACACGATGGAGGTTCTGGCCGAGGTCGAGCTGCCGCTCGAGCGCCTGAAGGAGATCGTCCGGGCGACGCACGGCTGCCTCGCCTGGGGCGGAACGGCCGACCTCAGCCCCGCCGACGACATCCTGATCTCGGTCGAGCGGCCGCTGGCGATCGATTCGCCGGGGCAGATGGTCGCGTCGATCCTGTCCAAGAAGGTCAGCGCCGGGGCCACGCACCTGGTGCTCGACATTCCCGTCGGCCCGACCGCCAAGGTGCGCAACATGCCGGCGGCGCAGCGATTGAAGCGGCTGTTCGAGTACGTGGCGGCGCGGCTCGGGCTGGAGCTCGACGCGGTCATCACCGACGGACGCCAGCCGATCGGCCGCGGCATCGGGCCGGTGCTGGAAGCGCGCGACGTGATGCAGGTGCTGTCGAACGATCCCGAGGCGCCGCAAGACCTTCGCCAGAAGGCGCTGCGCCTGGCCGGCCGGGTGATCGAGTTCGATCCCGACGTGCGCGGTGGCGACGGCTACCGGATCGCGCGCAACATCCTCGAATCGGGCCGGGCACTCGCGAAGATGAACGCGATCATCGACGCGCAGGGCCGGCGCGCCGAGCCGCTGAGTGCCGGCAAGCTGGGCTTCGACGTGACGGCGCCGGCCGACGGCACCGTGATCGGCGTCGACAATCATCGGCTCGCCCGCATCGCGCGGCTCAGCGGCGCGCCGCAGGTGCGCGGCGCCGGCATCGACCTGATGGTGAAGCTGGCAGACGAGGTCCGCGCGGGGCAGACGCTGTACCGCGTGCACGCGCAGTTCGACGCCGATCTCGAGTTCGCGCGCCGCATGGTCGCCAGCGGCTGCGGCTTCACGCTGGGCGCGGCCGACCAGGTGCCGCGCGACTACGCGACGTCGCCGGCCGACGCGAAGTGAGCCTGCTGCTGGCGTTCGACGACGAGGCGGCGCTCGCGCAGCGCCTCGCGCAGGCCATCGGCCGGCAGCACGCGTTCGTCGACCGGCACCACTTTCCCGACGGCGAGACGCGGCTGAGGCTGCCGGCCTCGCTGCCCGCGCACGTGGTGCTGCTGCGCGGCCTTCAGCAGCCCAACGACAAGCTCACCGAGCTGATGCTGGCCGCGGCCGGCGCGCGCGAGCTCGGCGCGCGGCGGCTGACGCTGGTGAGCCCCTATCTCGCGTACATGCGACAGGACACGGCCTTCACGCCCGGAGAGGTCGTAAGCCAGCGCCACGTCGGGCGCGCGCTCGCCGCCTGGTTCGACGACGTCGTCACCGTCGATCCGCACCTGCACCGGGTCGCGACGATGGACGAGGTCGTGCCCGGGCGCCGCGCCGTCGCGCTCACCGCCGCACCGCTGCTCGGCGCCTGGGTGGCGCAACGACTGCCCGATGCGCTGCTGCTCGGCCCCGACCAGGAGTCGCTGCAGTGGGTGCGTGCCGCGGCCGCGGCGCACGGACTGGACCACGCGGTGTGCAGCAAGCAGCGGCGCGCCGATCGCGCGGTCGAAGTCGAGCTGCCGAATGGGATCGACCTGCGCGGCCGCGCGGTCGTGCTGCTCGACGACGTGGCCAGCACCGGCAGCACGCTCGTCGAGGCGGCGCGCGGCGCGCTCGCCCGCGGCGCCGCGACGGTGGACGTGGCCGTCACGCACGCGCTGCTGGTGGGCGACGCGCTCGAGCAGCTGCGCGCGGCCGGCGTGCGCGAGGTCTGGAGCACCGACAGCGTGCCGCATCCGAGCAACGTGGT
>CALMSQ010000354.1:0-11819 GCA_937872345.1 uncultured Burkholderiales bacterium
GTGGCGAGCGAGGCGCGGGAAGCGTTCTACCGAACCGTGCAGAAAGCGATCGACGACGAGGCGGCTGCGAGCCGGGAAAACGGCCAGGCGCGATAGTCGCCGAAGCAAGGCGCCGTGCCGATGGCGCGGCGGGCGCCATCAACCGCGGGCGAGCACGCGCGCGCTCGTGATCGGCAGCCGGAAGTGCCGCGCCCCGGTGGCGTCGAACACCGCGTTCGCGATCACCGCCCCGGCCACGGTGATCGCCGGCTCTCCACCGCCCTGCGGCGCCAGGTCGTCGTTCCTGACGAGAACGGACTCGATCGTCGGCACATCACTGAATCGCGGCAACGCGTACGTGTCGAAATTGCGATCGAGCACCTCGCCGCCGCGGAACCGCAGCTCCTCGGTCAGCGCATAGCCCAGCCCCATCGTGAGCGCGCCCTCGATCTGCATCGTCGCTCCGGTCGGGTTCACGACGATTCCCATGTCCTGCGCGCAGACGATGCGCGCCACCCGCACCTTGCCGGTTCCGCGATCGACCTCGACCTTCGCGATCGCCGCGACACAGGTGCCCGCGTCGATGCTGCACGCGACCCCGACACCGCGGCCGCTCGGCGCCACGGCGGGTGTCCACCCGAACTTGTCGGCGGCGGCCTCGAGGACCCGGATCATCCTGGGGTTCGAGAGATGCTTCAGGCGGAACGCCACCGGGTCCTGTCTGGCTGCCGAGGCCATCAGGTCGATCTGCGACTCGATCGCGAACACGTTCATGTTCGCGCCCGGCGCCCGCCACGGGCCCACCGCGAACGGGTGCAGGCGCGATTCCGAAGGCGACGCCTCGTAGGACACCCGCCCGCGAACCTCGATGCGGGCGTTCGGGATGTCGTAGAACAACTCCGAACCACGCTCGCCCGCGGCGAACACCTCGTAGTCCCAGAGCGCGATCTTGCCGTCGCGGCCGAGCGCGGAAGCGATTCTCACGACGCAGGCGGGATCGAACGTGTCGTAGAAGAACTCCTCGGCGCGCGAGAACGCGACCTGAACCGGCCGGCGCATCGCGGCCGACAGCAGCGCCGCCTCGACCACCTGCGGTCCGGCGCTCTTGCCGCCGAATCCGCCCCCGACGTAGGGGGTGATGACGCGCACGTCCTCTTGCTTCATGCGCAGGCGCTGCGCGACCAGGTCGCGCGTCGGAAAGGGCGTCTGCGTCGACGCCCAGATCGTCGCCTTGCCATCGCGAATGTCGGCGAGCGCCGTGTGCGTCTCGATCGGCGCATGCGCGACGTAGCCCTTGCGGTAGACGCTCTCGAAGCGCGCCGACGCGCTCGCGCGCGCACTGGCCAGGTCGCCGCGATCGAGCGCCGTTCTGCGGCCGGACGGCGTGGCCATCAGGTGCTCGAAGATGGTGTCCGGGTTCAACGTCGACGGAGCCGTCTTCCAGTCGCACTTCACCCTTTCGTGCGCCTCGTCGGCGATCTCGGGGTCTTCGTGCAGCACCGCGACGAGGCCCTCGACGCGGGCGACCGACACGCCGGCCATTGCCTCGGCGGCGCTCGTGTCGATCCGCTCGAGCCGCGCATCGTGGCTGGGCGGCCGGACGATCCGGGCGTGCAGCATGCCGGGCAGCCGGATGTCGGCCGCGAACTTCGCGGCACCCGTCACCTTGTCGACGCCGTCCAGCCGCGGCGGCGACCGACCCATCACGCTGAATTCCGATGCGGCGCGCAGCACGGCCTTGCGGCCGACGACCTCGGCGATGGCGGCGCCCCGCGACAGTTCGCCGTAGCTCACCGCGCGGGACGGGTCGCCCTCGACCGACACGACCCCGCCGCGCGCAACGAGCCGCCCGGCCGGAACGCCCAGCCGCTTCGAGGCCAGCGTGATCAGCGTGAGGCGCGCCTGCGCCGCGGCGGCCCGAAGCGCCGGTCCGAACATGCGGATGGTCAGCGACCCGAACGTGCCCATGTCCCAGGGGCAGCGCGCCGTGTCGCCGAGCACCATGTCGATCGCGCCGAGATCGACGCCGAGCTCTTCGGCGACCAGCTGCGCCTGCGAGGTGAGCACGCCCTGGCCCATCTCGATCTTCCCGGAGAAGACGGTCACGCGCGAGTCGCGGCCGATGACCAGATAGGCATTGAAGTCCTCGGGGTAGCCGCGAAACGCGGGCTGCGAGGCGCTCTCGGGCGCGTCGAGCGCGACCAGCACGACGATGCCGCCGCCGATGCGGCGAAAGAAGTCGCGGCGACCGGGCGATGGAGGTCGTTTCACCGGCTTGCTCCCGCCTGGCGACCGGCCGCCTGGACGGCGGCGACGATCCGCTGATGGGCGCCGCAGCGGCACAGGTGGCCGTCCAGCGCCTGCAGGACGTCATCGGCCGACGGGTGCGGATTGCGACGCAGCAGCGCCAGTGCCGCGAGCAGCATCCCCGGGGTACAGAAGCCGCACTGGAACGCGCCGTGCTCGATGAACGCCTGCTGCAACGGGTGCAGGCGCCCGTTGGCGGCGATGCCCTCGATCGTGAGGACGTCGCGCCCCTCGATGCGCGCGAGATCGATCCGGCAAGCCGGCACCGGGCGCGCGTCGACGAGCACCGTACAGGCGCCGCACAGGCCCTCGCCACACCCGTACTTGGCGCCGGTGAGTCCGAGCTTCGTGCGCAGGGTCCAGAGAAGGCTTCGGCTTCCCGGGACGTCGAGCGCGACCGGTTGCCCGTTCAGGGTGAAGCGGATCACGTGCGCACCTCCTGCCTGCGGCGGCCCGCCGACGATTGCAGGAGGATTGTGCGCCGGTCGCTCGGCGCTGGCGAGAGGTGGACCGTCAGGGCTCGAAGGCGCCGCACCGCGTGTCGTCGGGGGCCGGCTACCTCGCTGCCAGAAGCCGGGCAAGTTGCCCCGCTGCCTCTTTCAGCGCGGGCAGCAGCTCCTTCACGATCTTCGGGTACGTGTATGCGGAGGTCGTGAACGAGACCGTCAGCGCGAACTTCTGCCCGCGCGGAGTCACCAGTGGAACTCCGACCGCGCCGTAGCCCAGGCTGAGCTGGTCTTCGACGACCTCGTAGCCGCGCTCGGCCGCATCGACGATCGCCTTGACGAGGCGCGGGCGGTTGACCAGCGTCCTCGGGGTGAGCTTTTCGAGAGGCATCGTCGCGACGAAGGCACGTACGTCTGGATGGGTGGCTCCGATCAGCACTCGGCCCATGGCAGTGCAGTGCGCGGGCAGTCGCATCCCCACGTGCAGGTTCATCGTGACGAGCCTGCTTTTCTCGGCGTGCGCGACGTTGCGGCCGACGATCACCACCTCGTGTCCGTCGAGTACCGCGAGATTCACGGCACCGCCAGTTCGATCGGCGAGCGCCTGCATCTCCGGGCCGGCGACGACCGGAAGCGACATGCTGGTCAGTGCCGCATAGCCGAGCTCCAGCACCAGCGGTCGCAGTTGATATCGCTTGAGCGACTCGTCGAAATCCAGATAGCCCTCGTCCTGAAGCGTCTGCAAGAAGCGAAGGCAGGTGGCCTTCGTCAGGTCAACACGCTTGGCGAGTTCGGTCAGGGTCGGCTGGGGGAGGTCGTTGAACGCCCGGAGGATCCTCAGGCCTCTGGAAAGGGATCTGTTGGTCTTCAGCAAGATGGATGTCCTCTAGCGTCTCCTGTGGCAGCGCACTCCGGGTAACGCATTTCCGGCGCGGCGACGCCGCATCGCGGCAAGGATATGCGCTTGCGCGGATCTTTCAAGGCGCTTATGATGATCTCAAAATGAACCGTCGGTTCATCTAGTGAACCATCCTCCGACAGGTTGCTCCAGCAATGCAAACCCCTGCAACGCCGGATCCGAACGCCGGCCCGCTCTACATCGGTCTGTCCCGGTTCGCGCGCCTGTGGAGCGTGCAGAGAGGTCGACTTGTGTCTGCGCGGCTGGAGGGGGCGCTGGGCCGGGCGATTCGCTGCGAGTCGACGACGGGTGAGATCGTCGAATTCTGTCTGCGCCGGGAGCAACTCGATTTCGAATCCGAAGGCTCCCCGCGAACACCGCACGCGACGATCCGGATGAATCCGAAGGACTGGTCGCGAGTCTTCACCGGAGAGCTTCACGTGATGGCGATCATTCTCGCGGGGCGAGCCCCGTTTCCGAAGGACCAGAGACGCCTGCTGATGCAGTTCTCGATGCTGCTTCAGACGACCATGCTGTCCGGGACGGCTGGCAATGAGTAGCGCGGCGCCGCGACCGACGGTGTCGGGCGATGCCACGGCGCAGCCGAGTCCGGCCGTCACCGAGGCTTACGCGCGCTTTGCGCTCGAACTGACGTTCGAGGACATTCCCGCGGATGTCGTCGAGATCGCGCGCGAGCAGATTCTGGCGACGATCGGATCCTGCTATGCAGGCAGCAAGATGCCGAGCGCTGCGCGGATTGCCGCGGGCCTGAGAATCCTCGGGGCCGGCGAGACGGCGACCCTGCTGGGTGCACCGGGTCGCATGCCAGCCCCGTCGGCCGCACTGTACAACTCGGCGGTGGCGCAGATCATCGAGTGGGACGACTGGGTCATCATCAGTCACACGGGCGCTGCGGTCGTCCCGACAGTGCTCGCGGTGGGCGAGATGGTGGGAGCGCCGGGGCGCGATATCGTCACGGCGGTCGTGATCGGCAACGAGATCAATGGTCGCACGTCGCGGGCGATCCAGAAGGGCGCCTACGTCGGAAATTCGATGCCGAATCACCAGATCGAGACGCCGCTGCTGGCGAGCCGTCTTCTCGGACTGAACGTGACCCAGGCACGACGCGCCGTGAGCCACTCGGGCTTCCTTGCGATGGAGAGTTGTCCGATCGGCTGGATGAGCGACAGCAAGGTGTTCTGCAACGGCCTGCCGGCAATGTGGGGGATCGTCGCGGCTTCCCTGGCGAAGGAGGGGCTCGTCGGCAATCTCGACATGATCGAACATCCCGCCGGCCTGCTGAGCACGGTGTCGGAGGTCGTCGATCAGGCGGAGCTCCTGAAGGACCTGGGGCGGGAGTGGTATACGCGGACGTTGAACACCAAGCGCCATCCGTCGTGCGCCTACAACCTCGCTGCGATCGAATGCGCGATCGCCGTCAAGGCGCGCATTCCGGACTTCGATCCGCTTCGCGTGAGCAAGCTGGAGATCGAGGGACCGGGGGTCATGCTCTACGTCGCTTCGCGCTTCCAGGCGCTCGAACCCGACGTCTACGAGCAGGTCCGGCAGGAGGCGATCACCCATGTCGCGCTCTGCTTCGATGCCGGCTACGGAATCATGGCCTCGCTGGTCGACGGCGAGCTCGGATTCCGCCAGTACCTGAATGACCGGATCTTCTCCGACGAGGTGAGGCATCTGCGCTCGCGCATCGAGTTCCGCGCCGATCCGGTGATGCACGCCGCCTACTACGCAGACTATCAGTACGGTGCGCGCGTGCGCGTGACCATGGACGACGGGCGCGTGTACGTGGAGGAGCGCAGGCAGCTTCTCGGTGCGAGGGACAGGCCGGTCGACCATGCCATCAAGTTCCGGGAGGGAGCCTCGGGACTGCTCGATCCGAAGACGATCGAAGAGGCGATCGGGGCACTGCGCAGTCTGGAGCGTTGCGAGGACGTCCGCCACGTGACTCGCATTCTGGAAACTTGATCAGGGAGAGGGGAATGAAGGAGTACGCGGATTTCGATGGCCTTGCCTTTGCGGTGACCTGGCCGCCTAACGTCACGTTCGGGGCGGGGGCCGTGGCGAGCCTCGGTGACCGTGCGCGCGCCATGGGGGGAAGGAAGGCATTGCTCGTCACCGATCCCGGCCTCGTGGCGATCGGCCTCGCCGACAAGGTTGCAGGTTTCCTGCGGGCTTCGGGCATCGAGGCCGACGTCTTCGGAGAGGTCAAGCCGAATCCGACCATGGCCGAGGTCACCGAAGGTGTCGCGCGCGTGAGCAGCGGTGGGCACGACTTCATCGTTGCGCTGGGTGGTGGAAGTTCGATCGATGCGGCAAAGGTCATCTCGATGCAGTTGCTGTCAGGGCGCACCATCCAGGAGATCGAGGCCAAGGGTGTCGACGATGCGCCCGGTATGCCGCTGGGCTTCATTGCGGTTCCGACCACTGCCGGTACCGGTAGCGAGGCGACGACCGGCGCCCTGGTGAAGGACGCGAGCGGAAAGAAGTACCTGGTACGCAGCGTTCGTTGCAGGCCGGCGCAGTCGATCCTCGATCCGGAGCTCACCCGCAGCGTCCCCGCCCGGATGACGGCATCGACCGGAATGGATGCGTTCATCCACGCGGTGGGCGCCTACACCAATACGCAGGTGAACCCGATCGGCGACGTCTGCGCCCAGGAGGCGATCCGGCTCGTGAGCGGCAACCTCCTGCAAGCCATCGGGGACGGCAACGACCTGTCGGCACGTAGCGCGATGATGCTGGCGAGCCATCTTGCCGGGATTGCAATCTCGCAAAAGGGGAACGACGCAATCCACGGACTGAGCACCGCAGTCGAGTCGATGGTCGACTGCACGCACGGCGAGAGTCTGAGCGCATTGATGCCGCACATCCTTCGCTTCAACCACGAGGCTGCGGCGCCGCGCTATGCGCAGATTGCCCGGCTGATGGGGCGCGACGTTGCCGGAAGAACCGTCATGCAGGCTGCAGCGGTCGGGATCGAGGCAATGATCGAGCTTCGGGATGCGGCGGGCACGTGCCGCGCCCTGCGCGAGATTGGCGTGAAGCCGGAGATGGCGGAGCGCCTGACGGAACTGGCCGCCAAGGGACGTTCCACGCTGATCAACTGCCGAAAGCCCGATCGGGAGGAAATCGCCGCGCTCTACCAGGCGGCGATCTGACGATGCTTTCGTGGAGCAACGAGCGATGAAGCGAGAGGATGTCCTTCGTTCCGCCCCCTATCCGATGCTCATCGGCGGCAAGGAGGTGGCGAGTCTTTCCGGCAAGACGTTCGCGTCTTACGATCCTTCGAACGGCAGGAAGCTGGCCGACGTGTACGAAGCGGGGCCCGAGGACGTCGAGCGGGCGGTCGCCGCCGCGCATGAAGCCTTTCAGGGACCCTGGCGCAGCGTGCTTCCGAAGGACCGGTCGCGGATGCTGATGAAGCTGGCCAGGCTGCTGGAGTCGAAGATCGAGGCGATGTCGTGGCTGGAATGCTACGACGCCGGAAAACCCATCGCGGCTTCGAGGGCCTGGCTCAACGGGGCCCCGGGCACCCTCGAGTACTACGCCGGCATTCTGCTGGGGTTGGCGGGCGAGACGCTCGACGTTTCGGATCGTACGCTCTTCGACTACACGGTGCGCGAACCCCTCGGTGTCTGCGGCCTGATCGTTCCGTGGAACTTTCCGCTCAGCATCGCGCTGCTGAAGATGGCGCCGGCGCTGGCGGCGGGCAATTGCGTCGTCGTCAAGCCATCCGAAGTCACGCCGCTTTCGACGGTCGAACTCGGTACGCTGGTCGCGGAGGCCGGATTCCCGCCAGGCGTCGTGAACATCGTCAACGGCCCCGGAGATCCGGTCGGCATGGCGCTGGTCCGCGATCCGAGGGTCGCCAAGATCTCCTTTACCGGCGGCACCGTGACCGGCAAGAAGATCTTCCGCGAGGCCGCGTCGACGGTGAAGCGGCTGACGCTGGAGCTCGGGGGCAAGTCGGCGTCGCTGGTTTTCGCCGATGCCGACCTGGGAAAGGCGGTGGGAGTTGCCTACAACGACATGGTTCGCAACTCGGGGCAGGTCTGCGGCGCCTGCACTCGCTTGCTGCTGCACGAGTCGATTGCCGACGCCTTCATCGAGGCATTGGCCGCCAAGCTGCGGCCGTTGCGAATCGGCCTTCCGGACGATCCGGCAACGGAGATGGGGCCGCTCGTCAGTCCTGTCCAGGTCGCCCGGGTGACCGACTACCTCGAGATCGGTCGCAACGAGGGTGCGCACATCGAGTCGTACTCCGATCCGCGTTCCCGCCCTGAACTGGCAAGCGGGTGCTACATCGCGCCGACCCTGATCCAGGGGGCTACGAATGCGATGAGGGTGGCGAGGGAGGAGATCTTCGGGCCGGTGCTCACGGTGATCCGGTTCGGCTCGGAGGAAGAGGCCGTCCGGATCGCGAACGACTCGAGCTACGGCCTGGCCGCGTGCGTCTTCACCAGCGACGCGTCCAGGGCGATGCGCCTGACCCGTTCGCTCAGCGCGGGAACAGTCTGCGTGAACACGGGAGTTCGTTCGTCGGTCGATGCGCCGTTCGGCGGGTTCCGCGAAAGCGGCCTCGGCAAGGAGCGAGGCAAGGAGGCCCTGCTGGACGACACGCAGATCAAGAACGTTCGCTACGGAT
Source organism: uncultured Burkholderiales bacterium (assembly GCA_937872345.1). Taxonomy (GTDB): domain Bacteria; phylum Pseudomonadota; class Gammaproteobacteria; order Burkholderiales; family Burkholderiaceae_E; genus Zeimonas. The sequence continues at coordinate 8,297 of CALMSQ010000354.1, forward strand.
TGGCTTGAGGTCGTCGATACCGCTTCATACCGTCGAAGGAGGAGCACATGAAAGCGTTGCACAGGTACTTTGGGATCCTGCTGACTACCGCTGTCGCGCTGGCCGCCGGGGTGGGGCCGGTGCAGGCTCAGAACTATCCCGACAAGACCATCCACTTCGTCGTGCCGTGGCCGCCGGGGGGCGCAGCAGACATGATGGCGCGCCTGATCGGCGAAGGCATCGCCAAGGAGCTCGGGCAGAGTGTCGTCGTGGAGAACAAGCCGGGTGCCGGCGGCCTGATCGGCACCGAAGCGGTCGCACGCTCGGCCCCGGACGGGTACACGCTCGTGCTCGGGAGCACCGGCCCCAACTCGATCGCCGGGAGCCTCTATCGCAACCTGCGCTACGACCCGGCCAAGGACCTGACGGGCGTGACCCAGATCACCGAATTGCCGCTGCTGCTGATCGTCAACGCATCGCTGCCGGTGAACTCGGTGCGCGAGCTGATCGACTACGCGAAGAAGAATCCGGGCAAGCTCAATTTCGGATCGGTGGGTGCGGGTACTGCCCAGCACCTGACATCCGAAATCTTCAAGGCGAAGGCCGGCCTCGACATGGTGCACGTGCCCTACAAGGGCAGCGCACCGGCGTTCACCGGGCTCGTCGGAGGGGAAGTCCAGATGCTCTTCGACAACATCCCTGCTTCCCAGGCGATGATCAAGGCCGGCAAGGTGAAGGCAATTGCGATCAGCAGCCGCAGTCGGTCGCCGGCATTGCCCGACGTACCGACCGTCGCCGAGTCCGGCCTGCCGGGTTTCCACGTCGTGGCCTGGCAGAACGTTGCGGTGCCCGCCGGTACACCCCCTGCGATCGTGCAGCGGCTCAACAGGGAAATCGTCAAGTTCATCAATACCGACGCGATGCGCAAGCGACTCACGGACATGGGCGCCAACGTCGTCGGCAACACGCCGGAACAGGAAGCGCAGAGGATCCGCGACGAAGTGGCGCAGTGGGGCTCAGCTGTCGCCGCCGCGGGCGTCAAGCTGGACTACTAGCGGTTGCCGCTGCGACGAGTGTGCCGAACCGCCGTTGCCTTGCCATGACGCGAACGATCGTCGAGCCCGAACGACGCACGCCGGTCCTCGGTGAACCGCAAGTCCTGGTCGTGGGTGGCGGCGCGGCCGGAATCGCTGCCGCATGCGCGGCGGCCCGCAGTGGGGTCGAGACGCTTCTGGTTGAGCGCTTCGGATTCCTCGGCGGGACCCTGACCGCCGTCACGCTGGGCGGTTTCTGCGGCACGCATGCGATCGTCGACGACTCGCGACTGGCGCGCGTCGTCGGCGGGCTGTACCTGGACCTGGAGGATCGGCTGCGCAAGCGGAGCGCGGTATCCGATCCGGTCCGCCACGGTCGCATCCTGGGAGTGCCTTACGACTCGGTCTGCCTGAAGCTGGTCGCCGACGAGATGGTTGCCGGGCAAGGGGTGGCGACGCTCTTGCACACGCATGTCGTCGGCGTGCGTCGCGAGGGCAACCGGGTCGACGCAGTCATCGTCGAGAACAAGGGTGGAAGGGCGGCGATCTGCCCGCGCGTCGTCGTCGATTGCTCGGGCGACGGCGACGTTGCGGCGTTCGCCGGGGCTGACTACGCGCTCGGCGATGATGGACGAACGCAGGCGGGCTCCACGATGTTCCGCCTCGCCGGAGTCGACACGAGAATTGCCGGCAGTCTGACGCGCCCGCAAATCCGCGAGCTGCTCGAGCGTGCCGTGAGCGAGGGCTATCCGCTTCCGAGGACGGCCACGGGCGTGCACGTCAACCCGATCGAAGGGGTCGTGCACCTGAATGTCACGCGACTCGGGCGCCCCGACGGCAGCACCTACGACCTCACGAATCCGCAAGACCTCACCGAGGCCGAGCGCGTCGGACGGGCGCAGGCGTTTGTCTACGAAGAGGTGTTCCGGCGCTACATCCCGGGTTTCGAGAGAGCGCGCATCGTCGACATCGGCGCGATGGTAGGAATCCGCGAAACGCGGCTGGTCAAGGGCGAAGAGGTCTTGACGGAAGAAGCAGTGAGGAACTGCGTCAAGCCGAAGAGCCGGATCGCCTGCACGTCCTGGCCGCTGGAGACTCACCAGGGAGGCAGAGGGACGACCTGGGAGTTTCTTCCTGACGGAGACTACTACGGCATTCCGTACGGTTGCCTGGTCGTGAGAGGTCTGGAGAACGTCTTCGTTGCTGGCAGGAATCTGTCTGCGACGCACGCGGCGCAAGCGTCGGCGCGAGTGGCGGGGCCGTGCTTCGCAATGGGCGAGGCGGCCGGCGTTGCGGCGGCGATGGCTGCCCGGGGCAATGTTCGCAGCAGGGACGTCCCGATCGGCGAACTGCAGCGCATCCTCGAGCGGCAGGGGGCGATCCTGACGCCTGCGCTATGAGAGTCGCGATCTCGCAGCCGAGCCGGCACGGAACGAACCTGTGACGAGCGGCCCTGACGAACAGCAGATCAGGCCGCAGGCGAGTGCTCGATAGCCGGACGCGTACTCCGTTCGTCGACGCTACGCCACGCTCCCGAACCCCAGATCGACCGCACCCGCCGGCGGCTCGAGCCCCGCAAGCCGGCAGCCCTGCGCGATCGGCCCGCCGGGCAGCAGGGTGTAGAGGTACTTGATGCCGCCCTTGTAGTGGAACTTTTCCTCGAGGGCGTCGTGCAGCTCGCGCAGGCTGGTCACGCCTTCCTCGTGGCGAGCGAAGAACTCTTGAAGCCCCCGCACGACGGCCCAGTGGTCGTCGCTCAGGGTCAGGTGCTCCTGCTGCGCGATCTCCACCGCGGTCTGGCGCGTCCAGTCGGGCGGCGCGTGCGGGAAGCCCGGGGCGGCGGGCTCCTTCTGGATGGGCTGGAACGCTTGCTGAATGCTCGTCATGGCGACCACCTGAACAAACGAGCCGAGGGGAAGAAAAGTATCCTCCGGAGCGGGGGCCATGCCAAGTCTGAGGGGCGAGCGACGGCCGACAGCAGCTCAGGCGGTGACCCGATCCCGACGGCGCGGTCGAGGCTTGGCCGCACTGGCTTCCGGGCCCATCGGCGCCGCCGCTTCGCCGCCGTCCGTCGTCAACAGCCGATGCACCCCGCGGAGATGCGCGCGCATCTCGCGCACCGCAGCATCCGCGTCGCGCGAGGCGAGCAGGGCCAGGAATCGCCTGCGGGCCTGGATGAGGTCGCGCTTCGTGCGCGCGCCGGCCGAAACACGCGCGCGAAGGTACCCCATCAGGATGTCGGTGAGGGAGTCGACGATCAGGCACAGTGCCGCGTTGTGGCTCGCAGCGGCGAGGAGCCGGTAGAAGTCTCGTGAGCACTCGATTCGGGCGATGTAGTCGCCCGAGCGCGTCGCCTCTTCGGTGGCGTCGATGTTCGCTGCCAGTGCGGCGAGGTCTGCTCGCGTTGCCCGCTCGCAGGCGAGACGCACGACGGCGTCCTGGATGTGCAGCCGCGCCTCGGTGAGCTCGTCCATCGAGATCGACCCGAGGTGCATCATGTCCTGGACGAC
>CALMSQ010000355.1:0-11828 GCA_937872345.1 uncultured Burkholderiales bacterium
GCTTCCGCGCCGAGCCGATCCTGATCGACAAGCTGATGGCCAAGACGCGCGACGGCAACGTCGAGGTCCGCTGGTTCCAGGAACTCGACGAGGTGCTGGGCGACGCGACCGGGGTGACTGGCGTGCGGTTGCGCGACAACCGCAGCGGGCAGACCAGCGACATCGCGCTGTCCGGGGTCTTCGTCGCGATCGGCCACTCGCCGAACACGTCGCTGTTCGACGGCCAGCTCGAGATGGCCAACGGCTACATCCTGACCCGCGGCGGCAACGCCGGCCAGGCCACGGCCACCAACATCCCCGGCGTGTTCGCGGCCGGCGACGTGCAGGACCACGTCTACCGGCAGGCCGTGACCAGCGCCGGCACGGGTTGCATGGCGGCGCTCGACGCGCAACGCTACCTCGAGGCGCAGCAGGAAGGATGAACCGCAGGGATCGCCCGGTCACCGTCGAGCGACTCGACGGGCTGGCGGGTCTCGGGTCGCTGGCCGTCGAGCTGAAGGCACAGGCCCGCCGCAAGGCGGACGACGAGCGGCGCCGACGCGAGCAGGCCCAGCGGCTCGCCCGCGAGGCGAACCTGTTCCGCAACGAGGTCGCCGACGCCGTCCCCCTGCCCCCGACCGGGCGCGCCGACCCGAAGCGGCCCGCTCCCGCGACCGTACCTCGCCAGCGCGAGCTCGACGAGCGCGCGGTGCTCGACGCTTCGCTGTCCGACGAGATCGGCATCGAGCAGTACCTGGAGACCGACGAGGCGCTGTCCTACCGGCGCCACGGCATCGGCCCCGACGTCGTCCGGCGGCTGCGCCGCGGCGAATGGGCGGTCAAGGGACAGATCGACCTGCACGGGCTGCGCGCCGACGAGGCGCGCGAGGCGCTCGGCGCGTTCCTGAACCGCGCGCTGCGCGACGAGTGGCGCTGCGTGCGCGTGATCCACGGCAAGGGGCTGGGCTCGGCCGGCCGCGAGCCGGTGCTCAAGGCCAGGGTGCCGCGCTGGCTCGTGCAGCGCCAGGAAGTGCTGGCGTTCTGCCAGGCGCGCCCGAACGACGGCGGCTCGGGCGCGCTGATCGTCTTGCTCAGGCTGCCGGCGCGCTAGGACAGTGCGTGACCGGGCGGCCGTGGCGGCTAGCTGTGAAGGTTCAATAGGTTGTAACTGTCCATTCGGACTGAGTTTGGGAGACTGGAGGTTCTCTACGCCTTCCACCCAACCCAAGAGCTCAGCCGAATGAACACGCACAAGAATGCCCGACTGACGTTTGCCCGTCGAATCGAACTGGTGAGGGATATCGTGGACCGGAAGCGCACGCTGTGCGCCGCCGCAGCGGCGCACAGCGTGACCGCAGCCACGGCACGCAAGTGGCTGGGCCGGTACCTGGCCGGCGGCGAAGCGGCGCTGGCCGACCGCTCGTCACGGCCGCACCGCAGCCCGCGCTCGCTGCCGGCAGCCACCGCCCTGGCCATCGTCGAGTTGCGCCACCGGCGCCTGACGCAGGCGCGCATCGCGCAGGGCCTGGGGGTGTCCAAGAGCAGCGTGGGGCGGGTGCTGGCGCGTGCCGGCCTGAGCCGGCTGAGCGACTTGCAGCCGGTCGAACCGGTGCGTCGCTACGAGCACCCCGTGCCGGGCGACTTGCTGCACATCGACATCAAAAAGCTCGGTCGCATCGAGCGGCCGGGCCATCGGATCACCGGCGATCGCCAGGTGCGCAGCAAAGGGGCCGGCTGGGAGTATCTGTTCGTGGCCATCGATGACCACGCCCGGATCGGCTTCAGCGAGGTCTACGGCGCCGAAAACAAGACCAACGCGACGCAGTTCCTGCGCAATGCCTATGACTACTACCGAGCGCTCGAGATCCAACCCAAGGCAGTGCTCACGGACAACGGCAAGGTCTTCAGCAGCACACCCTTCCGCCAGGCCTGCGCCGAACTCGCACTACGTAAGTGCTTCACACGCCCCTACCGACCTCAGACCAATGGCAAGGCCGAACGCTTCATCCAATCCGCGCTGCGCGAGTGGGCCTACGCCTTCGAATACCAGACCTCACAGCAACGCACCGACACCTTGGAGGACTGGATGCACCACTACAACTGGCACCGCCCGCATCAAGGCATCGGCGGCCTCGCTCCCATGGCTCGCCTCAAAACGTCAAGGAACAACCTCTTGACGCTTCACAGCTAGCGCCCGGCCGACGCACGATGCGCCTCGTATCCCGCGACGAAGGCCGGCGACACCTTGCGCAGTCGTTCGACGTCGACCCGGCGGCTGCGCTGGATGTACTGCCAGGCGAGGTCCCACGGCTCGAGCCGCATGTGCTCGGCGAAGTGCTCGTACCAGTCCGCGCTTGCGTTCGCGGCCGCCACCAGCTTCGCGACGATCGGCTTGCGTGCCGCCTCGAACGCGGCCAGCGCGTCGAAGATCGACGCCGGGTGCTCGCGCAGCGCCTTCGCGAGCGCGATTGCGTCCTCGAAGGCCAGCCGCGTGCCCGAGCCGATCGAGAAGTGCGCGGTGCGCAGCGCGTCGCCGATCAGCACGTGGTGGCCGACCGACCAGCGCTCGTTGCCGATCTTCGGGAAGCGTCGCCACGTCGAGCGGTTCGCGACCAGCGGGTGGCCGTCCAGCGTCGCCGCGAAGACCCGCTCGCAATACGCCTTCGTGCCGGCCTCGTCCATGTCGGCGAAGCCGGCGCGTTGCCAGGTCTGCGGGTCGCACTCGACGATGAAGGTGCTCATGTCGGGCGCGTAGCGGTAGTGGTGCGCGTTGAAGGTACCGGCCTCGGCCTCGACGAAGGTCTGGGTCAGCGTCTCGAAGCGCTTCGAGGTGCCGAACCACGCGAAGCGGTTCTGCAGGTGCTCAACACGGGTACCGAAATCGGTTTCGCGCCCGCCGCGCACGAACGAGTTGACCCCGTCGGCGCCGACGACGAGGTCGTAACCGTCGAGCTCGCTGCGCTCGGTGACCGCGCGCCGGTACTCGGGACTCACGCCGACGCTGGCCAGCCGCCGCTGGAGAAGCTGCAGCAGCTTGAGGCGCCCGATCGCGGCGAAGCCGATGCCGTCGATCGCGACGCGGCTGCCGCGGTGGTTCAGCACGAGGTCGGACCACTGCTCCATCGCGGACGTGACCAGTTCGCAGGTCTGCGGGTCGTCGCCGCGCAGGAACTCGAGCGCGCGGTCCGAGAACACGACGCCGAAGCCGAAGGTCGCGTCGGGCGGATTCTGCTCGACCACGCGCAACTGCGCCTCGGGACTCTGTCGCTTCAGCAGGTAGGCCAGGTACAGCCCGGCCGGGCCCGCGCCCAGGATCAGGACCTTCATCGACGACTCCTCCTGCGGGATGGCCCACGCCGGCATCGTGCCGCGACGCGGGTATGCTGGCGATCGCGCGGGCCCGCGAGCCGGCCGCGCCGACACCCGCCGTGACGAACCCGATCTACCTCGACCACCACTCGACTACGCCGGTCGATCCGCGCGTGCTCGACGCGATGTTGCCGCATTTCCGCGAGCACTTCGGGAACGCGTCGAGCCGAAGCCACGCGTTCGGGCGCGCCGCGGCTGCAGCCGTCGAGCAGGCGCGCGAGCGCGTCGCGCAGGCGATCGGCGCGAGCTACGCGGAAATCGTCTTCACCGCCGGCGCGACCGAGTCGAACGCGCTGGCGATCAAGGGCAGCGCGCACCGGCGCCCGGGTACCCACCTGGTCGCCAGCGCGGTCGAGCACCGCTCGGTGCTCGACGCCTGCCGGCGGCTCGAGGCTGAGGGCTGGTCGCTGACGGTGCTGCCGGTCGACCGCTTCGGCCGAGTCGATCCGCGGGACGTGCGCCGCGCGTTGCGCCCCGACACGGTGCTGGTGACGGTGATGGCCGCCAACAACGAGATCGGCACGCTGCAGCCGATCGGCGAAATCGGCGCGATCGTGCGCGACAGCGGTGCGCTGTTCCACGTCGACGCCACCCAGGCGCTCGGCCGCATGGCGCTCGACGTCGATGCAGCCTGCATCGACCTGCTGTCGCTTTCGTCGCACAAGCTGTACGGGCCCAAGGGCGTCGGCGCGCTGTACCTGCGAAGGCGCCCGCGACGGGTCGAGTTGCTGCCGCTCGTCGAAGGCGGCGGCCAGGAAAACGGCGTGCGCCCCGGCACGCTCAACGTGCCCGGCATCGTCGGCATGGGGCTGGCCTGCCAGCTGGCAATCGAAACGATGGACGCCGAGACCGCGCGGCTGCGCGGGCTGCGCGAACGCCTGCTCGCGACACTCTTGCGCGGGCTCGACGGGCTGGCGCTGAACGGCCACCCGGACGAGCGGCTGGCCGGCAACCTCAGCGTGAGCATCGAAGGCGTCGAGGCCGAGCCGCTGCTGCTCGGCCTGCCGGGCGTGGCCCTGTCGGCCGGCGCAGCCTGCTCGACCGGCTCGGTGAAGCCTTCCCACGTGCTCGAAGCGATCGGCGCGGCGGGCGGCGCCGCGCGCGCGTCGCTGCGCTTCGGCATCGGCCGCTTCAACACCGAAGACGAGATCGACCGCGCGGCGCGGCTCGTGATCGAGCGCGTGCGCGCGCTGCGCAAGCCGGATTAATATTTGCATTTGCAATCATTCTGGCACGGAAACCCGCCGCGTGCTCGACCTCGCGCAATACGTCCCCTACCTGCTGAACCGCGCCGGCCGCCGCGTCGCCGACGCGTTCACGCGCGAGCTCGCCGGTTTCGGAATCTCGCTGCCGATGTGGCGCGTCATGGCCTCGCTGCGCAGCGACGGGCCTCAGCGCCTCGGCGCCCTGTCGGAGCTGACGGCGATCGAGACGTCGACGCTGTCCCGGCTGCTCGGGCAGATGCAGCACAAGGGTCTGGTGCGGCGCGCCCGCAGCCGTGGCGACGCGCGGGCGATCGTGGTCTCGCTGACCCGGCACGCCACGGCGCTCACCGACCGGATCGTGCCGCTGGCGCTGCGCTACGAGTGCGTGGCGCTGGACGGCATGAGCGACGCCGAGGTCGCGATCCTGAAGCGGCTTCTGGCGCAGATGCACGAAAATCTCGGCGTCTTGATGCAGGACAAGTCGGCCGATTGATTGCGCTTGCAAGGAAAGGGGTTCCGCGCAACGATCGACCGGCCCACGCAAGCGAGGTCCCCCGATGCTGGCAGGCTGCACTCCCTGGCCCGAAGAAGACGCCGCCCGCTGGCGGCGGCTCGGCCTTTGGGAAGACGTCACGCTGTGGCAGATGCTCGAGCAGACCGCGCGGCGTCTGCCCGACAAGGTCGCGCTGATCCACGACGAGCGCCGGATCGGCTATCGACAGCTGCTCGACGACAGCGAGCGCCTGGCGCGGCGGCTCGCGGCGACCGGGCTACGGCCGCTCGACCGCGTGGTGATGCAGATCCACAACGTCCCCGAGTTCGTGCTGGCCTTCTTCGCGCTGCTGCGCATCGGCGTCATTCCGGTGATGGCGCTTGCGCCGCACCGGCACAGCGAGCTCGGCCACTTCGTCCGCCACGCTCGCGCCCGCGCGCTGTTCGTCTCCGCGCGCGTGCGCGACTTCGACCATCGCGTGATGGCCGACGAGCTGCGTCCCGAGTGCCCGACGCTCGAACAGGTGTTCGTCGCCGGCGATGCCCTTCCCGGCCAGGTCTCGCTGACGCGCCTGCTGGACGATCCCGCGGCCCCCCAGGCCGCCGCGTTGCCGAGCGTCGACCCGGGCGAGGTCGCGCTGATGCTGCTGTCGGGCGGCACCACGGCGCTGCCGAAGCTGATTCCGCGCACGCACAACGACTACGTGCTGAACGCGAAGGCCTCGGGGCGGGTCGCGCAAGTCGACGAATCGACCGTCATGCTGGCGATCCTGCCGCTCGGGCACAACTACAACCTTGCCAGCCCCGGCATCCTGGCGTGTCTCGCGACGGGCGGCACGGTGGTGCTCGCTCCCGGCCATTCCGCGGAGGTGGTGTTCCCGCTGATCGAGCGCCATCGGGTCACGCTGGTGCCGGCCGCGGTGCCGCTGGTCACGGCGTGGCTGAACTCCGACGTCCCGGCCCGGCACGACCTGAGCTCGCTGAAAATCGTGCAGAACGGCGGCGCGCGGCTGGCGCCGGAACTGCGCCGCCGGGTGCGCGAGCAATGGGGCTGCCTGCCGCAGGAGATCTACGGCACCGCCGAGGGACTGATCAACATCGTGCCGCCCGACGCCCCCGACGAGATGATGATGCAGAGCTCGGGCACGCCGATCTGCGCCGAGGACGAGCTGAAGGTGGTCGACCTCGACGACAACGAGTTGCCCGATGGCGAGGCGGGCGAACTGCTCACGCGCGGCCCCTACACCATCCGCGGCTACTACGACGCGCCGCAGACCAACGCCGCGGCGTTCACGCCCGACGGTTTCTACCGGATGGGCGACGTGGTGCGCAGGTCCGGCCGCTACCTGTTCACCGAGGGGCGCCGCAAGGACCTCATCAACCGAGGCGGCGAGAAGATCAGCAGCGACGAGATCGAGAACCTGATCCTGCGACACCCGGCCGTGGACGGCTGCTGCGTGGTCGCGATGCCCGACCCGCTGTTCGGCGAAAAGGCCTGCGCGTTCGTCGTGCTGCAACCCGGGCACGCTCTCGGCCTCCCCGAGCTGTGCGAGTTCCTGCTCGCGCAGCGCATCGCCAGGTTCAAGATGCCCGAGCGCCTCGAGATCGTCGAGCGCTTCCCGATCAGCCCGGCCGGCAAGATCCTGCGCCGCGAGCTGCGCGAACGCATCGCCGCCACCCTCGCCAGCGAGGCGGCGGCCGACAAGTCACGACAAGGACGACCATGACCCAGACCCTGAGCCGCCTGTTCGAGCCCGCCAAGTGGGGCAAGCTGGAAAGCCGCAACCGCATCAAGTACGGCGCCTGCTGCGTGTCGAACTACAACGAGCGCGACGGCACGATCACGGTGCGCGAGCTCGGTCGCATGCAGGTGATCGCAGGCACGCAGTGCGGCATCATCACCAACCAGGGCGCGTATCCCGATCCGCTCGGCGAGGGCAAGGCCTACTTCCGGCAGGTAGCGCTGCACGACGACCGCTTCCTGCCCGAGTTCGAGAAGATCGCCGGCTGGATCCACGCCGCCGGCGCGATCGCGATCCAGCAGATCCTGCACGCCGGGCGCTACGGCGGCATCGACCTCGGCTACTGCATCCAGCCGTCGATCGTGCCGCAGACGCTGCCGCACTTCAGGCCGCCGCGCGAGATCACGAAGGAGCAGATCCGCGAGACCATCGCGCAGCACGCGGACGCGGCGAAGCGCGCGCTGAGGGCCGGCTTCGACGGCACCGAGGTCACCAGCTTCATGGGTTACCTGCTGGCAAACTTCAACTCGAAGTTCACCAATCGCCGCACCGACGAGTACGGCGGCTCGCTGAGGAACCGCGGCCGCTTCATGTGCGAGCTGATCGACGCGATCAAGCAGGCGCAGGGCGACGCGCCGCTGGTGGTGCGGCTCAACGGCGCCGAGCTGATGGACCGCTGGGGCGGCAACAGCGAGGACGAGTGCTTCGAGCTGATGCAGATGGCGGCCGAGCACGGCGTCGACATGATCAGCGTGACGGTCGGCTGGCAGGAGGCGCCCGAATCGTCGATCGGCCGCGACATCGCGCCCGGCTACTGGAACCGGCTCGCCGCGCGCGCCAAGAAGCTGCTGCCGGACACGCCGATCGCCTTCGGCAACCGGCTGCCCGACCCGGCGATGGCCGACCGGTGCATCGAGAACGGCGAGTTCGACTTCTGGGAGGTCTGCCGGCCACTGCTCGCCGACCCCGACCTCGTGCGCAAGGCGCAGGCCGGCAAGCTGAACCAGGTCAAGCGCTGCGTGGGGTCGCTCAACTGCCTGTCGCGGCTGTTCCGCGACCTGCCGTACACCTGCACGATGAACCCCCAACTCGGCCACGAGTACGATCCGGCGTACCAGATCACGCCGGCGGTCGCGCCGAAGAAGATCATGGTCATCGGCGCCGGGCCGTCCGGCATGGAGTGCGCAGTGACCGCCGCGCGGCGCGGCCATCAGGTCACGGTCTTCGAGCGCGGCCCGGACATCGGCGGCTCGCTCGCCGGCTATGCGAAGCACGACCTCGCCAACAGCGACGACCTGACCAGCGTCGTCGACTACTACCGCAACATGGCGCAGGCGCTGAACATCGAGGTGAAGTGCAACTCGACCATCGACCCGAAGGCGATGCGCGGCATGCTCCACCAATACGACGTGGCGGTGGTCGCCACCGGCGCGCGCATCGACCATACGCTTCTGCCGAAGCCGACGCAGGACGGGCTGCTGGTCGACGCCGCCGACGTTGCCACCGGCAAGGTCGTGCCGGGCCAGCGGGTGGTCGTGCTCGGCGGCGGCAAGATCGGCCTGACGCTGGCCGAGGCGCTCAAGCACACCCACGGTCGCGAGGTCTGCGTCGTCGAGAGCGACAAGCGCATCGCGGGCGACGTCATGCCGTCGTTCAAGTGGCGGCACACCGCGTGGATCGAGGAGCTCGGCATCCCCGCGCACACCGGCTGCCGCGTGCTGGCGATCGGCGACGGCGGCGTGCGCATCGGCCGCGCCGACGGGTCCGAGGAGTTCCTGCCGGCAGACACCGTGATCGCGGCGGTCGCGCGGCGACCCAACCAGGAGCTGTTCCACGAGCTCGAGTGGATGATCGACGAGCTGCACGGTTGCGGCGATTCGCTGGTGCCGCGCGGCCTCACGCAAGCGATCCACGATGGCTTCCGTCTCGGCGCCCGTCTCTGAGGCGGCGGCCTGGGCCGACCTGGCCGGCTGGCAGGCGCTGCTCGGGCACCACGCCCGGCTGTTCGACGCCTGGGTCGACGGCGGCGCGGTCGGCATCGTGCCGCGCGCGGCCGCCGACGCCGGTGACGGCGAGATGCTCGCGTGGACGCGGCAAGCGGGCACGATGCGCGTCGAGCGCCGCCGCTTCGGCGGCTTCGCCGATTGCGGCGTGGCGGTGCTGTTCGTCGCCGAGCCCGGTGCGCTCGCGGCGGTGCACGAGCGCATGCACGAGAACGCGCTCGGGCAGATGAAGCTGCAACTGCGCCAGGGCGGCATGCTGCTGTACGTGCTTGCGCCGAAGTCGCAGCTCCTCGACGACGGCTACGAGGATTTCCTCGAGACGCTCGGTCTTGCGTTCATGGGAGCCTGCCGGTGATCTTCGAGAACCCCGCCGGCGCGCCCGAGCTGGCGTGCAATGCCTGCGGCTGCCGCTGGTTCGACCGCATGACGGGCGCCTGCTACGAGTGCGGCGAACCGGTATCGCCGCGGGACGTCGAGGCCTATCACGCGGCGCTGCGCGCGTTCCACGCGCGCGCCGGCATCCGCCCGAACGACGACAGCAAGGAGCGACAGATGGCCGAGCGCTGGTTCGAGGACTATCTGCCCGGCGCGGTGCACGAACTGGGCACGGTGGCGGTGGACGAAGCCGAGGTGCTCGAGTTCGCGCGCCGCTTCGATCCGCAGCCGATCCACACCGATCCCGAGCTCGCGGCGCGCGGCCCCTTCGGCGGCGTCATCGCCAGCGGCTGGCACACCGGCAGCCTGATGATGCGGCTGTACGCGCTGAACTACCTGTCGCCGGCGTCGAGCCTGGCCTCGCCCGGCGTCGACGAGTTGCGCTGGCTGCAGCCGGTGCGCCCCGGCGACACGCTCGCCGTGCGGGTCACGGTCGAGGACGCGCGCGCGTCCGCCTCGAAGCCCGACCGCGGCGTCGTCCGCTCGCTGATCGAGTGCTTCAACCAGCACGGCGAGCCCGTGATGACGATGCGCGCGGTCAACATGGTGGCCCGGCGGCCGGCCGGCGCCTGAGCAACCCCCTCGCCGCCCGCACCGTGCCGAGCATCCGCGTGCGCATCTCGATCGACGTCGCGGGCATCCGCGCGAGCCTCGCGCGCGAGCGTCCGCAGGTCGCCGACGAGGAGTGGGACGCCGCGGCCTACGTCGACGAGCGCATCGCCGCCTACCGCGAGGCGCTGCGCACGCTGTCGCTCGCCCACGCGAGCCTGTCGCTGCAGGTCGTCTTCGACGCCGAAGCCGCCGCGGGCGACTGCCTGATGGTATCGGCCGCGGGATTCGCCGGCGCCGGCCTGCCCGAGACGGTCGTGCAGTCGATCGCCGACGCCGTGCGGCCGGTCACCGCCGACACCGGGGGCTGGCGCCGCCACCTTCGCGCCGGGTACTTCGAGCGCTACCGCGCCTGGCGGCGCGAAGCCGGCAGCCCGATCGCGCATTGAGTCCGGCGTCCGGGATTCATCCCTTCTTCGGGATCGCGGTGCGCAACCCGCGTCCGCCCAGGCTCGCGAGGTCGTCGACGGTGTCGATGTCGACGACGAAGTGGTCGTTGGGCGCCTCGACGCGGCGGACCAGCGCCGGGTGCGAAGCGAGGTAGCCGCGCGCGCCGACGGCCGGGCCAGCCTCGAGGATCGGCGCGCGCATCGCGGCGTCGACGATCACCGGATTGCCGCGCCGGCCCTCGAAGACCGGCACCAGCGCGCAGCCGCGCGGCAGCGCGCGCCATTGGTCCACCAGCCAGCGCAGGTCGGTGGCATCGAGCAGCGGCTGGTCGGCCAACATGACGAGGATCGCATCCAGGTCTGCAGGCAGCGCCCGCAGCCCCGCGTCGACCGAGACCTGGTGGTCGGCCGACTCCGGCGCGCTGCAGGCCTGCCAGCCCGCCAGGCCGCCCAGCGCTTGCCTGACCGCACCGGCTGCCGGGCCGAGCACGACGATGATCGGGGCGAGCGGCACCGCCTGCAGCGTGCGCAGCGCGCGGCGCACCATCGGTTCGCCGTCGACGTCGACGAGCAGCTTGTTCGGGCCGCCCATCCGCGACGAACGCCCGGCAGCGAGCAGCAGCGCGCCGATGCGCGCGGGCGCCCCCCCGGCTGGCACAATGGACTCCATGCGAACGAGTGTACCAAGCGCCCCGGATGCGGGGATTCGCCATGCCTGACTTCGCGGCGCTGTTCGGAGCGCTCGTCGGCCAGCTGCCCGAGCCGCTGATGCGCCACCTGCCCGACCTGGCGCTGGCCGGCGCGCTCGCGTGGGGCGCCGGACTGCGGCTCTACCTGGTGGTGTTCCTGTTCGGCCTGCTCGCGCGGCTCGGCTGGTGGGAGTTGCCCCAGCACCTGACGCTGCTCGCGCATCCGCTGGTGCTCGGCGCGTCGGGGTTCATGGCGATCGTCGAGCTGTTCGCCGACAAGCTGCCGTGGCTCGACACGCTGTGGGACGGATTGAACACGTTCGTTCGGATTCCCGCCGGGGCAGCGCTGGCCGCCGCGGTATTCGGCGACTCGGGTGCCGCGGCCGCACTCGCCGCCGGCCTGCTGGGCGGCACGCTCACCGCCACCACCCACTTCGCGAAATCGGGCACGCGGGCGGTGGTCAACACGTCGCCGGAGCCGTTCTCGAACCTCGCCGTCTCGACGGGCGAGGACCTGCTGGTACTCGGCGGCACCTGGTTGGCCGTCCGGCACCCGCTGCTGTTCGTGATCGCGCTGCTGCTGTTCGTGATCGCCGCGGCGCTGCTGATCCGGCTCGTCCTGCGAGGGCTGCGCCGGCTGTTCGGAGCGAAGCCGGCCTGACCGGCCGGCTCCGTGCGGGGCGCGCCCCGGGCGCCGCGTCGGGGCCCTTGCGCCGGTTCAGACGGCGGCTTCGCCGGTCTCGCCGGTGCGGATGCGCACCACCTGCTCGACGTTGGCGACAAAGATCTTGCCGTCGCCGATGCGCCCGGTGCGGGCCGCCCGCACGATGGCGTCGATCACCGACTCGACCGCCGAGTCGGCGATGATGACCTCGACCTTCACCTTGGGCAGGAAGTCGACCACGTACTCGGCGCC
>CALMSQ010000356.1:0-12474 GCA_937872345.1 uncultured Burkholderiales bacterium
GCGATGACGACGGCGGTCGGTGCTTCGCACCGACTTCCCTCCGCTGCTCGCCTCGGGGTCGCGCGGCGAAACTCGCTCCGCGCGCTACGCGCGCTGCGCTCAGACAATCGCCGCGAGTCAGAAGTACGAAGCGCGCTTCGCGCGCCGACCCCGACGCTGCGCTGCTCGGCGCCGCCGAAATCGCGCCGCAGCGCCCGGGCCATCAGGCCCTGCGCCGCCCAACGCCGGCCCACGCAGGCCGCCCCGGCCACCCGGCCCGCCGCCGCCTGCCGCGACGCGCCAGCGCCAGCGCCAGCGCCAGCACCGGCACCCGAAGTCGGAGGTCGCATCTCAGGCTCTCCCCGGAAGTCGCTCGATGCGCGCGCCGAGCTGGCCCAGCTTGGCCTCCATGCGCTCGTAGCCGCGATCGAGATGATAGATCCGGTCGACGACCGTCTCGCCTTCGGCGACCAGCCCGGCGATGACCAGGCTCGCCGAGGCGCGCAGGTCGGTGGCCATCACCGTGGCACCGGAGAGCTTCGGCACGCCGCGCACGATCGCGGTGTTTCCCTCGATCGTGATGTCCGCGCCGAGCCGCTGCATCTCGAGCACGTGCATGAAGCGGTTCTCGAAAATGGTCTCGGTGATGACGCCGGTGCCCTCGGCGATGCAGTTGACGGCCATGAACTGGGCCTGCATGTCGGTGGCGAAAGCCGGATACGGCGCAGTGCGAACGTTCACCGCACGGGGTCGCCGCTTCATCGACAGGCGGATCCGGTCGGCCCCCGTCTCGATCGACGCGCCGGCCTCGCGCAGCTTGTCCAGCGTCGCGTCCATCGTCCCGGGCTGCGCGTGCGTGAGCGTGATGTCGCCCCCGGTCGCCGCAGCCGCGCACAGGAAAGTGCCCGCCTCGATCCGGTCGGCCATCACGCGGTGCTCGCCGCCGTCGAGCCGCCGCACGCCGTGCACCGCAATGCGGTCGGTGCCCGCGCCCTCGATGCGCGCGCCCATCGCCACGAGCGCCGCGGCCAGGTCGACGACCTCGGGCTCGCGCGCGGCGTTCTCGATGACCGTCTCGCCGTCGGCCAGCGTGGCGGCCATCATCAGGTTCTCGGTACCGGTCACCGTGACCATGTCGGTGACGATGCGCGCGCCCTTCAGGCGGCTGGCCTTCGCGACCACGTAGCCGTGCTCGATCGAGATCTGCGCGCCCATCGCCTGCAGGCCCTTGATGTGCTGGTCGACCGGGCGCTGGCCGATCGCGCACCCGCCCGGCAGCGACACGCGCGCCTCGCCGAAGCGGGCGAGCAGCGGGCCCAGCACGAGAATCGACGCGCGCATCGTCTTGACGAGCTCGTACGGCGCCTCGACCGAGGCGACGCCGCCCGCGTCGAGCACGACGCGATCGCCATCGCGTTCGGCCGTCACGCCGAGCCGCCGCAGCAGCTTGAGCGCCGTGGCGACGTCGTGCAGCTGCGGCACGTTGCCCAGCGCGAACGGCGCGGCGGTGAGCAGGCCGGCGCACAGGATCGGCAGCGCCGCGTTCTTGGCGCCCGACACCGCGATTTCGCCTTGCAGCGCGAGGCCGCCCTCGATTCTCAGCTTGTCCATGGATGTATCCGGCCTCCCCCGGCGATGGCCACCGCGCGCGTCGCGGGCCCCGCCTGGGCCTTCATGCGCCGCCGCGGTCGGCGAACTCTTCGGGCGTCAGCGTGTTCATCGACAGCGCGTGCACCTCCTCGCGCATGCGCTCGCCGAGCGCCGCATAGACGAGCTGGTGGCGCTGCACGAGTCGCTTGCCCTCGAACAGCTTCGAGACGATCAGCGCCTCGAAGTGCCGTCCGTCGCCGCTGACCTCGAGATGCTCGCAATCGAGCCCGTCGGCGATGAACTTGCGGAGATTCTCGGGAGTGACCATGGCGCAATCCGGGCGAAACGGTGTCGGTTGGAGGATGGATCGGGTGTGCGAACGGGCCGCCTCAGTGCCGCAGCCGGTAGCCGCTCGCCAGCAGCCGCAGCGCGATCGCGCTGACGCCGGCGAGCGTGGCGGCGACGACCGCGAGGCTCGTGGCCGGAGGCACGTCGGACACCCCGAAGAAGCCGTAACGGAACCCGTCGACCATGTAGAAGAACGGGTTCAGGTGCGACAGCGTCTGCCAGAAACCGGGCAGCGACTTCACCGAATAGAACACGCCGGACAGGAACGTGAGCGGCATGATGATGAAGTTCTGGAAGGCCGCAATCTGGTCGAATTTCTCGGCCCAGATCCCCGCGATCAGGCCCATTGTACCGAGAATCGCGCTGCCCAGCAGCGCGAAGGCGAGGATCCAGGCGGGTGCCGCGAACGACAGGTGCGCGAACCACGCGGTGACGAAGAACACGCCCGCGCCGACCGCCATGCCGCGCATCATCGAGGCGAGCACGTAGGCCGCGTACATCTCGCGGTGCGAAAGCGGCGCGAGCAGCAGGAACACGATGTTGCCGGTGATCTTGCTCTGGATCAGCGACGACGAACTGTTGGCGAACGCGTTCTGCAGCACCGACATCATCACCAGGCCGGGCAGCAGGAAGGACGTGTAACGCACCCCCTCGAACACCTGGACGCGGTCTTCGAGCACGTGAGAGAAGATCAGCAGGTACAGCATGGCGGTGAGCACCGGCGCCGCGATCGTCTGCACGCCCACCTTGACGAAGCGCAACACCTCCTTGTGCAGCAGCGTCGCGAAGCCCTGCACCGAGAACGCCGCGTCGGGACGCTCGCGAACCGGGTCCATTCAGCGCGTCTCCTTCATGACCTGGACGAAGACGTCCTCGAGGTCGGTGTGCAGCAGTTCCATCTCCTCGATCCGGCAGCCGCCCTCGCGCAACGCGGCCAGCAACGGCTCGATCGCGCCGAAGTCGTCGACGCGCAGGCTCACCCTCGACTCGCCCACGTCCTGCGGAATCGCCTGCGGCGCCACGACGCCCGGCTCCGCGATGCGCAGCGGTTCGAGCGCCGCCGGCAGCGGCGCGCCGGCCAGGCGCAGCTGCAACCGGCCCGCGGCGAAGCGGTGCAGCAGCGAGCGCGTGCGGTCGAGCGCGACCACCGTGCCGTTCTTGAGCATCGCGATGCGGTCGCACAGCTCCTGCGCCTCTTCGAGGTAGTGCGTCGTGAGGACGATCGTGTGGCCGTCGCGATTGAGCCGGCGGATGAACTGCCACAGCGTCTGGCGAAGCTCGACGTCCACGCCCGCCGTCGGCTCGTCGAGCACGATCACCGGCGGGCGATGCACCAGCGCCTGCGCCACCAGCACCCTGCGCTTCATGCCGCCGGAGAGCGCGCGCATGTTGACTTCGGCCTTCGAGGCGAGGTCGAGGTTGGCCAGCACCTCGTCGATCCAGTCGTCGTTGCGCCGGATGCCGTAGTAGCCGGAGGTGATTCGCAGCGTCTCGCGCACCGTGAAGAACGGGTCGAAGACCAGTTCCTGCGGCACGACGCCGAGCGCGCGTCGCGCGGCGCGGAAGTCGCGCACGACGTCGTGGCCCATCACCGACACCTCGCCCGAACTCGCGCGGGTGAGCCCCGCGACGATCGAGATCAGCGTGGTCTTGCCGGCACCGTTGGGTCCGAGCAGGCCGAAGAACTCGCCCTGCCCGATCGACAGCGAGACGCCGCGCAGCGCCTCGAAGCTGCCGTAGCGCTTGGCCACGCAGCGCACGTCGATCGCGGCGCTCATCGGCCGTGACTGGTCGCGGGAAGGCCCTGCGCGTCGCGCTCGTCGAACAGCATGTGCTCGACGCCGTACAGGCCCGAGAGCTTGTGCAGGTTGGGCGAGGCCCCGACGAACGTGCAGCGGCGCCCGGCGGCCGACGCCCGCCGTGACAACTCGAGCAGCACACCGATCAGCGACGAGTCGAAATGCCGGCACGCGGACAGGTCGAACAGCGGCCGCGCGGCGTCGAGCGCCGGCAGCGCCTGGGCCAGGGCGGCCCGCGCAGTGGCGAACGTGACCTCGGGCGGCAATGCCAGCGCACCCGCAGCTCGAAGGCGTTTGGCGGGGGGCGGAGCCGCGGGCTGCGCACCCGCTGGTTGCCCGGCGCTCACGTCTTCCCGCTCGCGGCAGGCTGGCGGTTCTTCTCGCTCAGGCTCTTGATCAGCCCTTCGATGCCGCCGGCGCTGACTTCCTGCGCGAACTGAGTGCGGTAGGTCTCGACCAGCCAGACGCCGAGGACGTTGACGTCGTAGATCTTCCAGCCGTCCGCTGCCTTCATCATCCGGTAGTCGAGCTGGATCGGCTCGCCGCGCGGCTGCAGGACTTCGCTGCGGACGATCACGTCGGTGTCCTGCGGATTGGCGCGCAACGGCCGCATCCGCACCTTCTGGTCGGCGACCGACGACAGCGCCCCGGAATACGTGCGGATCAGCAGCGCGCGGAACTCGTCCATCAGCTGCTTCTGCTGGTCGGGCGTCGCGCTGCGCCAGTTGCGACCGACCGACAGCGCGGTCATGCGCCTGAAGTCGACGTGCGGCATCACGGTCATGTCGACCAGCTCGTTGAGCTTCTTCGGATCGCCGGCCTGCAGCGCCGTGTCGGACTTGATGCGCTCGAGGATCTCGTTGCTGAGCCGCTCGATCAGCTTGTCCGGCGCCTCCGGCGCCGCGGCCGCTGCCGGCAACGCCAGCAGCAGCCCGAGGCACAGCCATAGAAGTTTCTTCATCATCATCGGTTCCCGCTCGGTTGGGGGGCGGACGACGGGGCGGACGACGGGGCGGGCGACGGGGCGGGCGGCGCGCCGGCGGGCGCCGGCGCCTCGGGGTCGTCCGCCGGGTCGTAGGCCGGCGCGTCCTCGTCCGACGGCGGCGGACTGCCGTCGTAGACCTGGCTGCGGCGCCGCTGCAGGTATCCGTCGCGAATGAACGAATAGCGGTCGAGCGCGGCGCCCTCGACCAGGCGTTCGGCACGCAGCAACTGCGCGCGCGTGTCGATCGTGCGCAGCAGGTACGCGTTGTTGCGCTGGCCGGCGGAGTCGATCGCGAGGACGAGATCGCCCTGAGCGTCGACGATCCGCGCGGGCCCGTCGCGAAGGCTCGAGGGGCCGAGCAGCGGCAGCACCAGGTACGGCCCTGCCGGAACGCCCCACACCCCAAGCGTCTGCCCGAAATCCTCGTGGTGCTTCTCGAAACCGGCCGGCGTGGCGATGTCGGCCAGCCCGGCCAGGCCGAGCGTCGAGTTCAGCACGAAGCGCGAGAAATCGGAGACCGCCTCGACCGGCTTGCCCTGCAGCAGCTGGTTCACCGCCGTCCAGAGATCGGCAACGTTGCCGAACACGCTGCCGATCGCGATGCGAAGGTTCTCGGGGATGTAGTCCTGGTAGCCCTGCGCGACGGGCTTGAGCACCGCCCGATCGACCGCATCGTTGAACTGGAAGACCGCGCGATTCATCGGTTCGAGCGGGTCGCGCGCGGCCGAGGGGCTGCCCGCGGTCGCGCAGCCGCCGAGCAGCCACGCGAGCGCGAGCCACGCGGCAAGGACGACCCGGGCCGGCCTGCTCACTTGCTCGCCCCCTCGGCGGCCTTGCCGTAGAGGAACTGCCCGATCAGGCTCTCGAGCACGACCGCCGACTGCGTCATCGTGATGCGGTCGCCGCTGGCGAGCATCTCGGTGTCGCCGCCGGGATCGAGCCCGATGTACTGCTCGCCGAGCAACCCCGAGGTGAGGATCTTCGCCGACGAGTCCTTCGGGAACTTGTAGCGCTGGTCGAGCGCCAGCACGACTTCCGCCTGGTACGCCTGGTCGTCGAAACGGATCGCCGCGACGCGTCCGACGACGACCCCTGCGCTGCGCACCGCGGCGCGCGGCTTGAGGCCCCCGATGTTGTCGAACCGGGCCGTGGTCTCGTACGTGGGCCCCAGGCCGACCGCGCTGCTCATGTTGCCGGCGCGCAATGCGAGGAACACCAGCGCGCCGAAGCCGAGCAGCACGAACAACCCGACCAGCAGGTCGACTCCCGTGCGTTTCATCGAGAACTCTCCATGTCCTTGTGCCAGCCCGCCGCGTCGAAGGTTCAGTTCGTGTTGAACATCAGCGCGGTCATGATGAAATCCAGCCCGAGGATCGCCAGCGAAGCGGCGACCACGGTGGTGGTGGTTGCGCGCGCGACCCCTTCGGGCGTCGGTTGCGCGTTGTAGCCGACGAAGAGCGCGACGTAAGCGACCGTGAAGCCGAACACCACGCTCTTCACCACCCCGTTGCCGACGTCGTCGAGCCAGTCGACGCCGCTCTGCATCTGCGACCAGAACGAGCCGGCGTCGACGCCGATCATCGCGACGCCGACCAGGTAGCCGCCGAGCACGCCGAGCGCCGAGAACAGCGCCGCGAGCAGCGGCATCGAGAATACCGCGGCCGCGAAACGGGGCGCGAGCACCCGCGCCACCGGGTCGACGGCCATCATCTCCATTGCGTCGATCTGCTCGCCCGCCTTCATCAGCCCGACCTCGGCGGTCAGCGAGGTGCCCGCACGACCGGCGAACAGCAACGCAGTCACCACGGGCCCGAGCTCGCGCACCAGCGACAGCGTGACCAGCACGCCCAGCGCCTCTTCGGAGCCGTAGCGCCGCAGCGTGTAGTAGCCCTGCAGGCCGAGCACGAAGCCGATCAGCAGACCCGACACGAGGATGATCGACAGCGAATAGTTGCCGATGAAGTGCACCTGGTCGATCACCAGCCGCGGCCTGCGCAGCGCCGCCACGCCCAGCCAGCACAGGTGCACGAAGAAGCGCGCGCCCTTGCCGACCGAGGCGACGAATTCGACCAGCCACTGCAGCGGAAGGAGCAGCGCGCGCATCAGGCCCCCAGACCGAGGTCTTCGGCGAGCGGTTTCGCCTGGAAGTGGAACGCGATCGGGCCGTCGATGTCGCCCTCGAGGAACTGGCGCACGTTCGGGTCGTCCGAAGCCTTCATTTCGTCGGGGGTTCCCTGCGCGGCGATCCGGCCGCCGGCCAGCAGGAAGACGTGGTCGGCGATGGCGAAGGCGTCCTTGATGTCGTGCGAGACCACGATCGACGCGCAGTCGAGCGCGTCGTTGAGCCTGCGGATCAGCTGCGCGACGGTTGCCAGCGCGACCGGGTCGAGGCCCGCGAACGGCTCGTCGTACATGATGAGCGGCGGATCGAGCGCGATCGCCCGCGCCAGCGCCACGCGCCGCGCCATGCCGCCCGAAAGCTCGGAAGTGCGGAACTGCGCCGCGCCGCGCAGGCCGACCGCCTCGAGCTTCATCAGCACCAGGTCGCGGATCATGTCCTCGGGCAGGTCGGTGTGCTCGCGCAGCGGAAAGGCGACGTTCTCGAACGCGGTGAGGTCGGTGAACAGGGCGCCGAACTGGTAGAGCATGCCCATGCGTCGCCGCAGGCGATAGAGCCCGTCGCGGTCGAGGCGATGCACGTCCTGGCCGTCGAACACGACCGTGCCCTGCTGCGGGCGCAGTTGTCCGCCGATCAGCCGCAGGATGGTCGTCTTGCCCGAGCCGGAGCCTCCGATCAGCGCGACGACCTTTCCGCGCTCGAAACGCATCGAGATGTCGTTCAGGATGACGCGCTTGCCGTATCCGAAACGGACCCTGTCCAGCGTGAGGAACTCTGGCATCGAGGGGTTGCCGTGAGAGGTCTGGTTTTCCGTCGAACCCGGGATTCTAAACCGGGACGACGCCCGGGCGCTGCGGCGCCCGGCGAGCGTGCCAGTCGTCATATACTCGCGCCCATGAGCCAACCGACCGCCGTGACGCCGGAGCGACTGCTCGACCGGGCGCGCGAGGTGCTGCGCATCGAGGCCGAAGCGGTGGCGCGCCTTGCCGAACGCATCGACGCGAGCTTCGCCGACGCCTGCCGGATGATTCTCTCCTGCACCGGGCGCGTCGTGGTCAGTGGCATCGGCAAGTCGGGGCACGTCGCGCGCAAGATCGCGGCCACGCTCGCCTCGACCGGCACGCCGGCCTTCTTCGTGCACCCGGCCGAGGCCAGTCACGGCGACCTCGGCATGGTGACGCGCGACGACGTCTTCGTGGCGCTCTCGAACTCGGGCAGCACCGACGAGTTGCTGAAGATCGTACCGGTAGTCAAGCGCCAGGGGGCCCGCCTCATCGCGATCACCGGCGACCGCGAATCGCCGCTCGCGCGGCTGGCGGACGTGCACCTCGACGCCGCGGTCGACCGCGAGGCCTGCCCGCTCAACCTCGCCCCCACCGCCAGCACGACGGCGACGCTGGCCCTGGGCGACGCGCTGGCGGTCGCGCTGCTCGATGCGCGCGGCTTCGGGCCGATGGACTTCGCACTGTCGCACCCGGGCGGAGCCCTGGGCCGGCGCCTGCTCACGCGCGTCGGCGACGTGATGCGATCGGGCGACACGCTCGCCACGGTGCCGACCGGGGCCCGGCTCGTCGACGCAATCCTCGAGATCACGCGCAAGCGCATGGGCATGACGGCGATCGTCGACCGCGAGGGACGCCTCGCCGGGATCTTCACCGACGGCGACCTGCGCCGGCTCATCGAGCAGGGCCGCGACCTTCGCGGCCTGGTCATCGACGAGGTGATGACCCGCACGCCCGCGACCATCGATGCCCAGGCCCTTGCGGCCGAGGCGGTTCGGGTCATGGAAGAGCGGCGGATCAGCCAGCTGCTGGTCATCGACGCCCAGCGCCGCCTCCTCGGAGCGCTGCACATCCACGACCTGCTCACGGCGAAGGTCGTCTGAATGCGCGCGACGTCGGACGCGGTGCGCCGTGCGGCCCTCGTGCGCCTGGTGGCGCTCGACGTCGACGGCACGCTGACCGACGGGCGCCTGTTCATCGGCCCGGGCGGCGAGGCGATGAAGGCGTTTTCGGTGCGCGACGGCTTCGGTCTCACGCTGCTGCGCGAGGCAGGCGTGAAGCTGGCAGTGATCACTGCGCGACAGTCCGCGATCGTCGAGGCGCGTGCCGCGGAGCTGCGCTTCGACGAAGTGCGCCAGGCAGTGAAGGACAAGGCCGCTGCACTGCGCGAGATCTGCGAGCGTTTCGGCCTGGCCGCCCGGCACGCGGCGTACGTGGGCGACGATTGGCCCGACCTTCGCGCGATGGCGCTGGCCGGCCTGGCGGCCAGCGTGGCCGACGCGCCCGCGGCCGTGCGCGAGCGCGCGCACTGGGTGTCCCGTGCAGCCGCCGGCCAGGGCGCGGTGCGCGAGTTCGCCGAGTTCGTGCTGCAGTCGCAACAGCGTCTCGACGCGGCGCTGGCACGCTACGCAGGCGACGCGCCGTGACGCCGCGCGTATACGACCGGCTCGCGGCCGGCATGTCGCTGGCGCTGTTGCTGACGCTCGCCGCGGGCACGTACTTCCTGGCGCAGATGTCGTTGCGCGACACCGGGCCAGCCGTCGCACTCGCCGTCGCCCACGAACCCGACTACTTCGTCGAAGACCTGGTCTTCACCCGCATCAACACCCGGGGCGAACCGGTGTTCCGGGTCTCGGCCGAGCGGATGCTGCACTACCCCGACGACCAGTCGAGCACCTTCGACAAGCCGGTGATGGTCAGCCTGGACCCCGCGAATCCGCGGGTCACGCTGCGCGCCGACCGGGGCCGCACGAGCGCCGAGGGCGAAGTGACCGTGCTCGACGGCAACGTGGTGATGGTGCGCGACGCGTCCGCGAGCGAGCCGGAAATGACGATCCGAACCGAAAGCGCCACCGTCTACAGCGAGACAGAGATCGCCCGAACCGACCAGCCGGTGCGCATCGAGCGCGGCGCCTCCGTCTTGACTGGTGTCGGCATGGAATTCAATAATGCGGCCCGCTCATTGCGGGTCGACTCCCGGGTGCAGCTCACCTGGCAGCCGCCGCCACCAACCCGCTGACCATGCGCGCGTTCCCCGCCTCCCGGACCCTGCCCCGAGCACGCTGGCACGCATCGGCGGGCGTGGCGCTGTGGCTGGCGCTCTCGGCATGCTTGCCGGCGCCGGCGCTGGCCGAAAAGGCCGACCGCAACAAGCCGATCAACGTCGAAGCCGACCGGATGCAATACGACGATCTGAAGCAGATCAACGTCTTCACCGGCAACGTGGTGCTCACCAAGGGAACCATCCTCCTGCGTGCCGACCGACTGGTGATACGCCAGGATCCCGAGGGCTACCAGTACGGCACCGCCACCGGCAATCTCGCGTTCTTCCGGCAAAAGCGCGAGGGCGTCGACCAGTTCGTCGAGGGCCAGGCGCGCCAGATCGACTACGACGGCAAGCGCGAGACCTTCCGGCTGCAGCAGCAGGCGATGATGCGCCGTACCGAGAACGAGCGCGTCGTCGACGAGGTGCACGGCAGCGACATCCTCTACGAGAGCCGCAACGAGTTCTTCACCGTCGAGGGCACCAGCGGCACCGCCGCGACGCCGGGCAACCCGGCAGGGCGCGTGCGGGTCATCATCCAGCCGCGCGACGCCGCGCCGGCCGCGCCGGCCGCCCCGGGGGAGGCAACGCCGCTGAAGCCCGCCGAGCAGCTGGCGCCGCCTCGCGGGAGCTCGTCGCGTTGATGGCGAATCGCGCGTCGAATGCCGCGGTGCGCAGCGACAGCCGGCTGACGGTCCGGAACCTGATGAAGGCGTACCACGGCCGCAAGGTCGTGCAGGACGTCTCGCTCGACGTCGCCAGCGGCGAGGTGGTCGGCCTGCTCGGCCCGAACGGCGCGGGCAAGACCACCTGCTTCTACATGATCGTCGGGCTGGTGCCCTCCGACGGGGGCTCGATCGAGCTCGACGGCGTGCCGATCGGCCGTTTGCCGATCCACCGCCGCGCCCGGCTGGGGCTGTCGTACCTGCCGCAGGAAGCCTCGGTGTTCCGCAAGCTCAGCGTCGAGGAGAACATCGTCGCGGTACTCGAGCTGCAGACCGACGAGCGCGGGCGGCCGCTCGCGCGCGGCGAGGTCGAGCGGCGACTGGAGTCCCTGCTGGCCGAGCTGCAGATCGAGCAGATCCGGTCGAATACCGCGCAGTCGCTGTCGGGTGGCGAGCGGCGCCGCGTCGAGATCGCGCGCGCGCTCGCGGGCTCGCCGCGGTTCATCCTGCTCGACGAGCCGTTCGCGGGCGTCGACCCGATCGCGGTGATCGAAATCCAGCGAATCGTGCGATTTCTCAAGGACCGGCGCATCGGCGTGTTGATCACCGACCACAACGTGCGCGAAACGCTTGGCATCTGCGATCGGGCGTATATCATCAGGGCTGGTACTGTTCTTGCTTCCGGTCGGCCGGACGAGGTCGTCCAGAACGAAGACGTCCGCCGCTATTACCTCGGCGAGCACTTCTCGATGTAGCGCGACACGGACCCGGTCGTGCCGCCGCCACCGATGCGGACGCAGTGCCCGGACAACCGATGAAACCGTCGCTTCAGCTCAGACTCACCCCACAGCTCGCGCTGACGCCGCAGCTGCAACAGTCGATCCGTCTGCTGCAACTGTCGACGCTCGAGCTGAACCAGGAGCTCGAGCAGGCGCTGTCAGAAAACCCTCTGCTCGAGCGGCTCGACGACCCCCTCGCGGAATGCGTGCGCATCGCTCCGAACGGAGGGCTCGACCAGGAGCGCCCGGGCGCAGGCTCGGCCACCTCCGAGGCCCCGCCCGGATCGGGGGACGACGCAGGCCAGGACGATTTTCCGGCCGCGAGTGAAGGCGGCGAAGGCGAGCCCGAGGGCGCGTGGGACGCGGCCGAGTCCCACGGCACCGACTGGAGCGGCGAAGGCGCGTCGCGCGGCGAAGGCGACGAGCGCGACTATCCCCAGCTCGCGGCCGCCCGCACGTCGCTGCGTGACCACCTCTGCGAACAGCTCGCGGGCATGCAGTGCACGCAGCGCGACCGCGCGCTGGTGCAGACGCTGATCGGCGCCCTCGACGACGACGGCTATCTGGATTCTTCGCTCGAGGAGATCAGGGAACTGCTGCCGCCGGCGCTCGCCGTCGAACCCGAGGAACTGGCGACCGCGCTCAAGCTGCTGCAGAGCCTCGACCCCGTCGGGGTCGGCGCGCGGGACCTGCGCGAAAACCTGCTGCTGCAGATCGACCACGGCGAAGCCGCGCGCAGCCACGCAGCCGAAGTCGTGAGGATCGCGCGTGCCATCGTCGACGAACACCTGCCGGCGCTCGCCGCGCACGACTTCGCCAGGTTGCGGCGTGCCCTGCACTGCGACGATGAAGCGCTGCGCGACGCGCACGCCCTGATCCGGCGCCTGGAACCGCGGCCGGGCGCCGCGTTCGGAGGCGGCGAGGCGGGCTACGTCGTTCCTGACGTCATCGTCCGGCGAGGCCGCAACGGCTGGGTCGCCACGCTCAATCCCGACGTCCTCCCGAAGCTGCGGATCAACGACGCCTACGCCCGGATCCTTAAGCGCAATCGCGGGGGCAACGGGGGGCTCGCCGGGCAGCTCCAGGAGGCCCGCTGGCTGATCAAGAACGTCCAGCAGCGGTTCGACACGATCCTGCGGGTGGCCCAGGCGATCGTCGATCGCCA
>CALMSQ010000357.1:0-4831 GCA_937872345.1 uncultured Burkholderiales bacterium
TTCATTTCCTGCTCGTAGTACATGCCCATCACGAGGCGCTCGCGCTCGGGCAGGCGCTCGATCGCGTCGACCAGCGCATGCCGGAAACGCGAGTCGCCGAGGATGGCCGACGGATCGGGCGCACCTGCCGGAACGTTGCGGTCCAGGAATCCTTCCTCGCCATCGTCGTCGCCGAAGTCGTCCAGGTGAACCAGTTGCGCGCCGCGCGCGTCGGCGAGCATCTGCTGGTATTCGCGAAGCTCGACGCCCAGCTCGGCCGCGATCTCGGCCTCGCCCGGAGCGCGCCGCAGCCTCTGCTCGGCCGCGCGGATCGCCCGCTCGATCGCGCGCTGGTTGCGCCGAACCGAGCGTGGCAACCAGTCGGCGCTACGCAGTTCGTCGAGCATCGCGCCGCGGACGCGCTGCATCGCGAAGGTCTCGAACTGCGCACCCTGGCCAACCTCGAACCGTGTCATCGCGTCGAACAGCCCGATCATCCCGGCCTGGGCAAGGTCGTCGAGCTCGACGTTGGCCGGCAGCTTCGCGGCCAGCTGGCTTGCAGCGCGCCGCACCATCGGGCCGTATCGCTCGATGGCAGCCTCGCGGTCCAGGGTTCCCTGAGCGGTGTACATGGCCAGAGCCTCTGCGTTGCTCAATTCGGTGCCGCCGCAGGCGCGACGTCGAGCGGGTGCGCCCAGTCGATCGCAGCGGCAGCGAGGCGATCCCAGGCGCGCAGGTCGTGCTCGCCGCTCGGCAGCACGCCACCGAACTCGACGGCAGCGCCGAGAAAGCGCGCGGCCGTCTCCGACAACCTGCGATGCGCGGCCAGTATTGCCTGGCTCGATCGCGCGTCGCGAAACGCAGCGACGAAACGGGTCATCCCGTGCGCCAGCCTCACCGCCTTGAGCTGCGCATACAGCCGCGCGAGCGACGCGGCGTCGCCGGGCGCGATCAGCACGATCCGGTCGGTCAGCGCTGCGGCCACGTCGGCCAGTCGCAACGGGTCGGCGATCACGAGCGCGATGTCGGCATCGGAGCCGCACTGCAGCGCGTGCTCGCGCAACGAGCGGGCCAGCGCGGCGAGATCGCGCGAATCGGCGTCCGGATCCAGCAACCGGTGCGCCTCGACGCGGGCGATCGAAACGCGGCGCGAAGCGTGACGAGTGCGGCTGCCGGCCGCGGCCGCTGCGGCCTCGTCGCCGAGCAGGTCGATGACCATCGGGCGCCGGCCCGCGCGCAGCAGCGCGTGCGCCAGCGCATTCGCGCCTTCACGGTCACGCGGGTCGGCGCTGGTGCAGCCAAGCCCGAGAAACAGCAATGGCCGCGCTTCGAACAGGCAGCGCAGGCCGGCAGCCTGGTCGCGGCCCGAGTCAAACACCGCTCGCCTCCGCGAGCGCTCGCGCAGCGCGCACCTGCCCCGGGCGCGCCGCCATCAGCATCGCGAGCTCGGCCTCCTCGAAACTGAACGCAGTCGGCTTCGCAGACTGGGCGCAAGCCAGCGCGCGGTCGACCAGAGCGCCTGCATCGGGCCGGTGCCAGTCTTCGGGAACGCGCTGGCCGTTGGCCACGCCCTGCAACTCGAGGCGCCGACGGATCAGGCAGTCGAGCGCCCCGCCCAGCTGGACCGTCTCGTCGACCTTCGACAGCACCACGCCCGCCGCCTGGTGGGCCTGGTAGGCGCTGGCGACCTCGTCGATGGCCTCGGCCTGCATCGCCGCGTTGACGACGAGCACCTTTCGCACCTGCGTCGTCGACAGCGCGGCGAGCAGTTCGCCGACGCGGGGATCGCGCTGGCCGACCCCGGCCGTGTCGATCAGCACGAGCTTGCGGTTCATGAACAGCTGCAGGAAGTCGGCCAGCCCGGCGACGTCGTGCGCGACGTGGACCGGAACGCCGATCAGCCGCCCGAAGGTGCGCAGCTGGTCCTGGGCCCCGATCCGGTAGACGTCGGCCGTGATCAGCCCGACCGACTGGGCACCGTACTTGAGCGCGAACTGCGCGGCAATCTTGGCGGCCGTGGTCGTCTTGCCGACGCCGGTCGGCCCGAGCAGCGCGAACACGCCGCCGGCGTCGAAGATCGTGCGTTCGGGGACTGCCGCGCGAAGATTGCGCCGCAGCGCCTCGCGCAGCCAGCGCTGCGCCTCGACCTCGCCGAAATCGGCAGGCAGGTGGCCAACCAGCGTGCGCGACAGCGAAGCGGAGAAACCAGCCTGCAGCAGCAGGCGCAGCAGGCGCGCCTGCGCCGGCCGCCGGCGCACACCCTCGAACCAGTTCATCGATTCGATCTGATCGGAGAGCAGGCCGCGCATCGCGCGCAGTTCCGACATCAGCGCGCCGGCGCCCGCCGGCTCGTCGGCGATGGCCGCGGCGAAGTGCGTCCGCGCGAACGGCTCGCCGGGCAGCGCGGACGGCATCGGCAACGTCATCGTGTGCGGCGCCGCCTCGACCGGTGCGTCGACCGGTGCCTCCGCCCGGGCATCGACCTGCGCAGCGTGCTGGCGGCGCGCCTGGCGGTCCCGGACGTAGGCCTCGAAGTTCACCGTGCTCATCGACGCGTCGGTCGGTTGCGCGCCGCCCGGAAGCGGGTCGGCGTGCGCCTCGCTGCGCGGCGCCGCGGGCGCGATGCCTGTCGCGGCCCGCGTCCCGAACGGCCGTCCGGCGTCGTCCGCGCCCGTCGCGTCCGGCATCGCGAGGATCTCGACCCCACCGGGCACCGGGCGGTTCCTCAGGACGACCGCGTCGGCTCCGAGTTCGGCGCGCACCCGCGCGAGCGCTTCCCTGGCCGTAGGGGCGACAAAGCGTTTGACGTTCATCTGTTCTCTCCGATCAGTCGTCCGATGCGAATGGAATGGGTATCAGGGATCTCGGCATGTCCGAGCACGCGCAGTCGCGGCGCCGCCTTGCGCAACAGCCGCGCGAGCGGCACGCGGATCCGGTCGGGCACCAGCAGGCAGGCCGCGTGGCCGGCGTCTTCCTGGGCCTGCGCGGCCTGTGCGCTCGCGGCCATCAGGTACTCGGCGACGCCCGGTTCGAGCGAGCCGCCGCCCTGCGCCAGCGCCTGCACCAGCAAGTTTTCCAGCTCGGGCTCGATCGCCACGACGCTGAGGTCGCGTGCCCCGCCGCAGGCCTGCTGCACGATCGCCGGAGCGAGCGCGATGCGCACCTCGCGGGTCAGCTCGGCGGGGTCCTGCGTGCGCGCCGCGTGCTCGCCCAGCGTCTCGACGATCCCGCGCAGGTCGCGCACGTGAACCGATTCCTCGAGCAGGTTCTGCAGGACCTTCTGGAACACGGGCATCGGCACGAGCTTGGGCACGATCTCGTCGGCGAGCTTCGGCGCGTAGCGCGCGAGGTGCTCGAGCAGCTGCTGCGCCTCGGCGCGGCCGAGCAGGCGCGATGCGTGCAGCTGCATCAGGTGGTGCAGGTGCGTGGCGACGACGGTCGCCGGGTCGACGACGGTGTAGCCGGACGCCTGCGCGCCCTCGCGCTGACGCGCGTCGATCCAGATGGCCGGAAGCCCGAAGGCCGGGTCCTTCGTCGCGGTGCCGGCCAGCGCGAGCGCTGCCCCGCCCGGGTCGATCGCCAGGAACATGCCCGGAAACACCTCGGCCTCGCCGACGGCGACGCCCTTCAGCGTCACGCGATAGGCGGTCGGCTTCAGTTCGAGCTGGTCGCGAATGTGCACCGGCGGCGGCAGGAAGCCGACCTCCTGCGCGAACTTCTTGCGCACGCCCTTGATCCGCGACAGCAGCTCGCCGCCCTGCTCGCGGTCGACCAGCTGGATCAGCCGGTAGCCGACTTCGAGCCCGAGCACGTCGACCGGCTGCACGTCGTCCCAGCTTGCCTCGGTATCCGCGATGACCGGCTCGGTCGCGGCGGACTCGGCCGGCTCGCGCGACTGCCGCTCCGACATCCACCAGGCGAGGTAGCCGAGCATCGCGGCAAGACCGAGGAAGGCCAGGTGCGGCATGCCCGGCACGACGCCGAGCAAGGCGACGACTCCGGCGGTCAGGCCGAGCGCGCGCGGCAGCGACAGCAGCTGCTTCATGACCTGGCCGCCGACGTCGTCCTCGTCGGCCACCCGGGAAACGATCAGGCCCGCGGCCACCGAGATGACGAGCGCCGGCACCTGCGCGACCAGCGCGTCTCCGATCGCGAGCAGGATGTAGTTGTTCGCTGCCTGGCCGACCGACAGCGAATGCTGCGTCGTGCCGATCAGCAGGCCGCCGATGACGTTGATGAAGACGATCAGGATGCCGGCGATCGCGTCGCCGCGGACGAATTTCGAGGCGCCGTCCATCGAGCCGTAGAAGTCGGCCTCGCGCGACACGTCGGTGCGGCGGCGCCGCGCCTCGGCCTGGTCGATCTGCCCGGCGTTCAGGTCCGCGTCGATCGCCATCTGCTTGCCCGGCATCGCGTCGAGCGCGAAGCGGGCCGAGACCTCGGCGATGCGGCCGGCGCCCTTGGTGACCACCACGAAGTTGATCACCGTGAGGATCGAGAACACGATCATTCCGACCGCGAAGTTGCCGCCGATCAGGAAGTTCGCGAACGACTCGATCACCTTGCCTGCGGCGTCGGTGCCCGTGTGGCCGTGCATCAGCACTGCACGCGTGGACGCGACGTTCAACGAAAGGCGCAGCAACGTCGTCACCAGCAGCACCGACGGAAAGACCGCGAAGTCGAGCGGCCGCACCGTGTAGGCCGCCACCAGCAGCACGAGCAGCGCCAGCGCGATGTTGAAGGTGAACAGCAGGTCGAGCAGCGGCGCCGGCAGCGGCAGGATCATCATCGCCAGCACCAGCACGATGACGACCGGCGCAGCGAGCGCCTTCCAGGGCGGCAGGTTCAGCAT